>NZ_JYHN01000053.1:0-824 GCF_000954015.1 Clostridium sp. FS41 | reverse complement strand
GCCAGATATCTTTTCCCGGCCGGGGCTTCCGCCTCCTTTCAGTTATTTATTTAAACGTTAATACTACTGATATCAGTTTTCAGAAGAAGCCTGTTCTGCTTCCTCGCGTGTCATGAATATACTTATTCCGAACTCTGAAACAGGATAAGACCCAGACATCCCGCAGCCCTCGTATTCCATATACAACTCATCTGTCTCACGATCTTCTTCAAAATCTTCCTCATCTTCTCCCATCATGCGCCCTATACGATATCCAATCACGCGCTGGGGATACCGTGGGAAATCAGCATCATATACAACCGTCCCAATCTCTACTGGTAATTCCAATGTCCTTTTCATTTTCATTCGCTCCTTTTCAAAGTGTTAATACTCATGATCTCCACACACACCATCTGTCGGCATATATTCATCCTTTTTCTTGCAATGGATCTTTTCTCCCTCATCTACGTCCTCAACAAGATAACCATATCTGCAAGTAACACAGCATATATCATTGTCCCATTCTTCTTCCATCATGTCCTCCAAATGTTAAATTCTCCAACTCCTCAGCCCAGGCAGTATGGTTGTATGTATAAACTACATTACCCGTAACAATGGCCTCAAGCCCCTCCCATTCTTCTACATTTTCAAGAGACAGTTCTTCGCTATTCAAAGCACAAGCGATAGCTTCTTTCTCGTTTTCCGCCTCGACTTCCACATAACATGCCGCAACTATCGGTACCATAACTCGATATTTTTTCATCTTTATTCCTTCCTCCGTTACTCCCGGAAATGCTAATACTACTGATATCAGTTTTGTTGTGTAACCTTATCCTTTTTTGCGT
>NZ_JYHN01000052.1:0-102252 GCF_000954015.1 Clostridium sp. FS41 | reverse complement strand
CGCCATCGGGCAGGCCAGAGGAATCATCTTCATTGCCGTCAGGCGGGTTATAGGAATCATCTTCACCGCCATCGGGCAGGTCAGAGGAATTATCTTCATTGCCGTCAGGCAGGTCGGAGGAATCATCTTCATTGCCATTGGACTGGTTAGAGGAATCCTCTTCACCGCCATCAGAGGAACCATCCCCATCACTTTCAGCCTTTTCAGACGAATCCTCCATACGGCCCCTGTGATCTTTTGCATCATCTTTTGCTGCATAAGATCCAATTTCCCCGGATGAGACAGAGCCTTTGTTGCTGGAATCCCCATTCTCACCGGAGCACTGATAGGCATAAGGTGGCGGAACGGGCTGGGCAGCGGCCAGGGAGTAGAGGGATGTACTGCCTGTTGCCAGAGCAATGATGGAAAGGGCAATGGCAGAGCGCAGCATGATCATTTGTTTTTTCATCATTCATCACCTGCCATGGATGCAGTCAGGTACTGTCCATATTCTTTATCGAAAATTTTTTCCCGGGTGCGGCTTAACGGGATTTTCTCACCGGTTATTAACAGGATGTCATTTCCATCCTTTGAGGCGATAAAATCCATATTTAAAATAAAACTGCGGTGTGTCCTCAGAAAACGGGAGTCTGAAAGCTGCCCCATAACATTCTCCAGCGGACAGCGCAGAACAATGTCAGCGGACGCGTGAATGATGGTCTGGTTTCGGAATACTTCAACAAACCGTATGTTTCTCAAAGGCACTTTTATTTCATGCCCGTTGGAAAAGAAAAAGGCGCATCTGGCAGCAGATATCAGCAGCCGTTCGCACCGTTTGAGCGCTTTTTCAACCTGTTCATATGTAACTGGTTTTACCAGATAATGTTCCGCATCCACCTCATAGCTTCTGGAATAATGGTCCCTGCTGATGGTGACGAAAATAATGGCACAGCCATTTCCTTCTGCACGGATTGTTTCAGCCAGATCCATGCCGGAAAGAGGTGACATGTAGATATCTAAAAACATGATTCGGATATCAGGGTCCTGACGTGCAGTGTCTAAAAGCAGCGTGGACTGACTAAATTCCAGAATTGTGTAATCAAGAGCGTTATCAACGGCATATTGCTGGATAAACTGACGAAGCTGGACTCGTATGGACTCATCATCGTCACAAATTGCTATTTTCACAAAAATCCCCCTTACAAATTGTCATAGTATATTTATTTAAGCACAGAACATGGGGAGATGCAAGATTTTCAATGACCAATTGTCCCGTTTTGCATCTGTTTGTCCCGGAGGACTTACGGAAAAGCCCGGCTTCATCTATGATCATGTTATATTTGGTAATATATGGATTTCAGACTTGCTGATTCCAGGACATTCATTGGAGGAGGGGAATACTTATGTTGATTGCAATTTGTGATGATGAGAAATCAGAGAGAGAGCAGGTCGGAGGAATATTGGTACAAAAGATGAAAAAACGGGGAGAACCTTTACAGATTGCATATTTTGAGCAGGGGGAAGACCTGATCGAACAATATGAAAGCGAGGATCAGTATCCGGGATATGACCTTATTTTTATGGATATTTATCTGCAGAGGTTAAGCGGAATGGAGATCATACGCAGGCTGCGCAAACATGACAGGAATGTTGCTGTGATATTTATGTCCTCCAGTCCGGATTACGCCATAGAAAGCTATGATGTATGGGCAGATGGTTACCTGCTCAAGCCCATTGTGCGGGATAAAGTGGAAAATGTCCTGAACCGTTTTATGGAATACCGATATCCAAAGAACAAAAAGAGCCTTCTGATGGTAAATGGGAGTTCCAGCAGACGGATTTCCTATGACGATATCATGTATATTGAAAGCCGGAGGATGAATCTGAGGATTGTATGCGCCAAGGGGGTGGAGCATACTATTCGCAAAAAGCTGGATGAGGTCCAGGCAGAACTGACCCAGCCAAGGTTTTTAAAGTGTAATCAAAGTTATATTGTAAACATGGATTATATTACCCGCGCGGATACGGATTTCACAATGGAAAACGGTGACAGAATCCCCATCAAGGTCCGGGAACGGAAACGGATCAGGGAGAAGTATTTTGCTTATGTGCTGGAGCGGGGATGGGATGATATGTAAAGCCTGGCTTTTATTTGGGCAGGGGAGGGGGCAAATATACATGGGTATCTTTTGGATATCCATGTATTGTCCATGTGTTTTTGTTGAATATTCCTTGATAAGGGATTGACAGCTGCTTTTTTTTGTGATAATATACATATAAATGAAACGATTCATTCACATAAAGGCGGATATGGAGATAAAACGATAATATCTCCAAAATTTTTTAAAGTAAAAATGAAACGATTCATTATTGGGCGGGATATTTGTTCTAGATGGTGGTAGGGCGCATATCACAACTCATCGGAAATAAAGAAAACCTGCCAACAGTATCATACGTTTCCAGATGTACAGAAAAGAACATTAAAGGAGAGAATACCATGAAAAGAAAAGCATCTTTATTATTAGCAGGCGCATTGACGGTTTCAATTCTTGCAGGCTGCGGCGTTCAGTCAAGCACCCAGACCACAGCAGCGGCCGGTCCGGCTGCTGCTGCGGCAGATACTGCCGGCCAGACGGAGGCACAGGGCACAGGTGATGCCGGCAAGTCCACAGAAGACACAAAGAATTCTTCACAGCAGGGCGGTGAAATAATCGGGGATGCCGGCAATGCTGAGATTCAGATTTCCCTGTGTGACAGTCAGCCGGAGTCTTCCCTTATTGGACAGGCCGAGAAAAAGTTTGGGGAATATCTGGCCGAGGCTTCCGGCGGCAGGATTGCACTTAAGTATTATCCTTCTGCCATGTTGGGAGACGGAACTACGTGCATGCAGCAGGTACAGTTGGGTTCCCTGGATATGTACCGGTGTGATGCGGCAGTTCTGTATGACTGGGGCGTTGAGAGTATGAAGATCCCGGGGCTTCCCTACTTGTTCGGCTCCCAGGAGCAGGCATTTGAGGTAATGAGCTCTGACATTGGCGAACAGTGGCTTAAGGACATTGACAACGCAGGGATCGGAATGGTAGGAGTAGGTTATCTGGTGGATATGCCCCGCTGCTTTTTCACGGCTGACAAGCCTGTTTATAAGCTTGAGGATTTAAAAGGGATCAAGATCAGAAGCCTTGAAGGCGATGTGTTCATGGAATATAAATCATCCCTGGGGATGAATCCGACTCCAATGCCATGGAGTGAGGTTTATACATCTCTTTCCACAGGTGTGATCGATGCAGCTGCCAATACCCTGGACAGTTTTGTTTCCAATAAGATGAATGAGGTTTGTAAGTATTTTATTAACAATGATGGTATGTATCTGGTATGCCCCATGGTGTTCTCTGAGGTGACTTGGAATAAGCTTTCTCCGGAGGATCAACAGATCGTGGCGGAATGCTGGAATAAAGCGTCCCAGTATTATATCGATCAGTCCGAAGGCCTGATCGAAAAAGAGGTGGCTGATATGGAAGCAGCAGGAGTGACCTTCTGTGATATCGAAGACATGGATCGGTGGATCGAAGCAACCCAGCCTGTGGTAGATAAATTCAGCACCGGCTATGAGGATGTTGTGGCTGAGATACGGGGACAGTGGCTTAACAAATAAGTTTCCTTTCGGGAAAAATGTATGAGAGGGTGAGAAGGTGAAAACAATCAGAAAATATTATGATATGTTTTTTCAGGGTATTGAAATTATATGTGTTCTGTTCCAGGGAGCCATGGTCCTTATTCTGGCATACGGCGTGTTTATGCGGCATGTGATAAACAATTCACCCAGGTGGACGGATGAGATAAGCCTATTCTGCATGATCTGGTTCAGTCTTCTGGGAGCGGCGGTTGCGTTAAAGGAAAACAGGCATATAAGGATCCAGTTTTGGAACTCATTCCTGCCTCCTAAAGTGATGAAAGGGTTGGAACTGATCGTCCATGTGATCGTGTTCATATTTCTGCTGTGGTTTTTAAAATACGCCATTGCATTGACAAACCTGACCGGCAGCACGAAACTGACCGGCTCAGGTATCCCTATGAAATATTTATATGTATCGGAACCGGTCGCAGTGGGCTGTATGATCATTGCGGCAATTGGAAGGGTAGGTGAAATCATTGGCAGCAAATCCTAATGCAGTATTTTTACTCCTTGCAGTGTTCTTTTTTCTTATTATCATTGGAGTGCAGATTGGAATCTCTGTTCTGATTTCATCATTTATTACCTGCGCATACCTGGGGTTTCCGCTGCAGACAATGGCTATGCAGGTGATCAAAGGCCTGAATGTCTATACTTTGATGGCAGTGCCCCTGTTTATCCTTGCAGGGGAGGTGATGACAAGGGGAGGTATCACCAACCGGCTGGTGGATCTGTCCAATTCGCTGGTTGGGTGGATCCGCGGAAGCCTGGCTCAGGTAAATATTGTTGCCAGCCTGTTCTTTGGTTCAATCTCAGGCTCCTCTGCGGCGGACACTGCATCGGTTGGGGCAATGATGATACCCCTTATGGAAAAGGACGGATATGACACGGACTTTTCCACCTGTGTGACCATGGCAAGCTCCGTGGAGGGCATGCTGATCCCACCCAGCCACAATATGATCCTGTTTGCCCTTGCGGCAGGCGGTGTGTCTGTAGGTCGCGTGTTCATGGCCGGCGTGGTGCCGGGTCTTGTCCTGGCAGGTGTATTGGCAATTTACAGCTACATAATTTCTGTAAAACGTAATTATCCCAAAGGTGACAGATTTAATCCGGCACATGCGGCTTCCAGTCTGTTTAAAGCCCTTCCTGGCCTGTGTACCGTGCTTATCGTGGTAATCGGAGTGCTTGGCGGCCTGTTTACGGCAACAGAGGCGGCTGCCGCAGCTGTGGTTTATGCGTTTATTGTGGGCATCTTCTTTTATAAGGAGATTACAATCCGCGATATACCGGAAATACTGGCCAAAGCCTTAAAGACAACCTGTATGATCATGTTTTTGATCGGGTCCTCCAGCTGTTTCAGCTGGCTGGTATCTTATCTGAACATTGCCAGTATTTTTACGGAATGGCTGACGGGCCTGACCAACAATCCCGTCATTATCCTGCTGTTGATCAATGTCTTCCTGCTGCTGTGCGGAATGGTGATGGATATGTCGGCCATTATATTGATCGTCACTCCCATCCTTCTCCCCATTACCCAGAGCATTGGCATGGACGCCGCACATTTTTGTGCTATGCTGATCCTGAATCTGGGAATTGGAGTGATCACCCCTCCGGTTGGAAACACCCTCTTTATCGGAAGCGCTATTTCAGGCCGGTCCCTGGGGCAGCTGTCAAAGGCAATGATTCCATTTTATATCATGATGTTTATTGCACTTATGATCGTGACCTTTGTGCCCGCAGTGTCCACATTCTTACCCAACCTCTTAATGGCATGACAAGGAAAAGTAAGGGACAGTGCAGGCGGGGGAGGATATTGACAAAGTAAACCGCACGTGCTAATATGTTTTATGAAACGATTCATTAGGTCGCCATAAAAAGAGAGGATATGGAATGGCAACTGTAAAAGATGTAGCGCGTGCAGCAGGGGTATCCCTTGGAACGGTTTCCAATGTATTAAATGGCAAGGCAAGCGTAAAGCCTGAGAGCCGGGAAAAAGTTTACCAGGCAATAGAAAAATTGGGATTTCAATATAATATGACGGCCAGTGCCCTGCGGACAAAGGCCACTAAGAACATAGGCCTGATCATACCCACCATAGTTAACCCCTATTACCCGGAGCTGGCCAGAGGGGTGGAGGATGAGGTCAGGGAAATGGGATGTACCTTGTTTTTATGTAACAGCGACAGAAAAGAGGAAAAGGAGCGTCAGTATATCAATGCATTGCTGAGCAGGGGGACAGACGGACTCATATTGGTTAAGACCAGGCTGCCTGAACAGGAGCTGGTTCAGTTGAAATCACAGACAGAGGTGGTGCTGGTGGATTATGAGGGAGAGACCGGGGCACCATTTTCCATGGTAAACGTCAATGATACAGACGGCATTATACAGGGTATGAAACATCTGGAGGAATATGGACATAACCGTATTGCGTTTATCAGCGGTCTGGTGGATGCCTATTCCAGCCGCTGCCGAATGGATGCATACAAAAGAAGCCTGAGGGAACGTGGGATCGAATACAGGGCTGAGTATGTGCGGTTTGGGGATTACAGCTGGCACAGCGGATATGAGGCAGCCATTCAGCTGCTGGCATTGGATCATCCGCCCACAGCCATCTTTGCCGCAAATGATATTATGGCCATGGGCGTGATCAAGGCAGCAACCGAGAGCGGGATCCATGTGCCCGGGGAACTTTCCGTTGTGGGGTATGATGATATTGAGATGAGTAATTTGTGCAGTCCGGCATTGACCACCATCCATCAGCCTAAATACCAGGTAGGACTGGAAGCGGTCCGCATGTTAATGCAGGGGCTGGGAAAGTCAGAGATCCGGGATACGCAGATATGTATGGATACCAGTCTGGTGGTGAGAAAAAGTGTGGCAATGGCGCCGGAATAGGTACAAGAAGAGGAGGCAGTGATATGCCTCCAGTTCTTTACATAAAAAATGAAACGATTCATAAATGCGAATGATAAACTTGAGAAGTCAGAGAGCATAGGAAAGGGAGTTGAAAATGATCATATATATAGGAAGTGACCATGGAGGATATGAGTTAAAGCAGATCCTTATGGAACGGCTAAAGGAAATGGGAGTCGCCTGCGTGGATGTGGGGGCGGATTCCACGGATATTGTAAGATATCCTTATTATGCAGCCAATGTGGCGGAAGCAGTGGCTGACGGCAGGGCGGACAGGGGGATCTTAATCTGCTCCACGGGAATCGGGATGAGTATCATGGCCAACCGCTTTAGGGGGATCAGGGCTTCTCTATGTACAGATACCTATATGGCAAAAATGACAAGGAGGCATAATGATTCCAACGTCCTCTGTCTGGGAGGAAAAATAACAGGTGAGTTCGAGGCAGTGGATATCCTGGAAACTTGGATCAGGGAGTCCTATGAGGGAGGACGCCATGACATTTCCCTGGATCTGATCACAGAAGCGGAGCGCAAATTGTGCTGTGAGGAAATTCCTCAACAGGAAAAATTGTTTCACGGAGAACGGAAATAAGAAGGAGGCTATTTGTGAAAACAGCAGTAACTATAGCGGGAGCAGGAGCCAGGGAGTCGGCCTTTGTGGTGTGGAGGGGATTTGAGGAATCCATACGCAAAGCTTCGGAATACGGATATGACGGCGTAGAGCTGGCCTTAAAGCGGGCGGATGAGATAGAGGAAGGAACATTAAAGCGCTGGCTGAAAGACTGTCACATGGAGGTCAGCTGTATTACCACCGGACAGGTATTCGCTGATCTGGGATTGTATTTTACACATCCGGACGCGGAGATGAGAAAAAGGACTGTCAAGGTCTTTGAGGAAATGATCGATCTGGCAGGAACCTTTGGAGGACTTGTAAATGCAGGAAGGACCAGGGGATTTGTGGGGCCGGGACAGACCAGGCAGGAGGCGGAGAAGCTGTTTGTGGATACCATGCAGGCTCTCTGCGACTATGCAAAGGCCAGAAAGGTTGAAGTACTGGTCGAACCGGTCAACCGGTATGAGATCAATTTTATAAACAGCCTGGATCAGGGGAGCACACTTTTGGATAAGGTTCACAGGGATAACTGCGGGCTTCATGCAGATGTATTCCATATGAATATTGAGGATGACAAAATGGATGACAGCCTGATACGAAATGGAAGATGGGTCCGCTATGTGCATTTTGCGGATTCCAACCGTCTGGCTCCCGGATTGGGACATCTGGATTTTGACCAGGTCATGTCTGCCCTTAAGAAAATCCGATACAATGGATGGGTTTCAATGGAAATGCTTCCGGGAGATGACCCGGATGATATGGCCAGAAAGGCGATTGATTTTATAAGCCCTAAAGTGGCTGAGTATAACAGGAAAGGAAACAGATATGAATTCTGAGAGGAAAACAGAACTGGATCGATTATGTTCACAGTTTAGGAATGATTTAATGGATCTGCTCCATATGATCCAGACAGGGCATCCGGGCGGTTCCCTGTCCTGCACGGAAATCCTCACCGTACTGTATTTTGACAGTATGAGACAGGATCCTGCTGACCCTGATTGGGAGAAAAGGGACCGTCTGATATTAAGCAAAGGACATGCGGCTCCCATGTTGTATCTGATTCTGGCTGAATTGGGATATTTCCCAAAGGAGGATCTAAAGAATCTCAGACAGGTGGGTTCCTATCTCCAGGGGCATCCCTGCCGCCACAAGACCCCGGGGGTGGAACTTTCCACCGGGCCGCTGGGCCTGGGCCTGGGTGCAGGCATTGGTATGGCTCTGGGGGAGCGTTTAAAGGGAAACGACTCCTATATTTATGTGGTCATGGGGGATGGGGAGATACAAGAAGGAGCTGTATGGGAAGCGGCAATGGCCGGCGCAAAGTTCGGGACCACCCATTGTATTGCGGTTCTGGATCACAACGGAGTGCAGCTGGACGGTACCAATGATGAGATCATGCCCATGGGTGACATCGGGGAAAAATGGAATGCTTTTGGATGGAATGTGATCCGCTGTGACGGACATGATGTCCTGGAAATCAAAGCAGCAGTGGAATCAGCCAAGGCAGAAGACAAGCGTCCATCCATCATCCTGTGTGAAACAATAAAAGGCAAAGGTGTTTCCTTTATGGAAGGAAAGAGCGCATGGCATGGGAAAGCAATCAGTGATGCGGAGTATCAGCAGGCAAAAGCAGAGTTGGGAGGGGTGGTCAGGTGAGAGAAAAAATAGCAATCCGCGATGCCTATGGACAGGCACTGCAGGAATTAGGCCGGGCAAATGAGACAGTCGTTGCAATGGAGGCAGATGTGGGCGGCTCTACAAAATCCATTCTGTTTGGCAGGGAATTTCCAGACCGTTATTTTAATACGGGGATCAGCGAACTGAACATGGTAAATATGTCAGCCGGACTAGCGCTGGAAGGGTTTACCCCCTATGTGAATACATTTGCTGTTTTTTTGGCTTCCCGCGCCATTGACCCGGTCCAGTCCCTGATTGCATATGATCATTTATGTGTGAGGCTATGCGGGACATACTGCGGGCTGTCCGATTCATATGATGGGGCCAGCCATCAGGCTATTACGGATATTGCAGCCATGCGTGCAATCCCAGGAATGACGGTCCTCTCCGTGTCCGATGCAGTGGAAACAAAAAAAGCAGTGTTTGCCCTGGCTGATTACAGCGGGCCTGCTTATCTCAGGCTGTCCAGGGCACCGGCTCCTGTGATCTACAGTGAGGACATGGAGTTTGAAATCGGGAAAGGGATCGTTCTGAGAAAGGGCGATGATGTGACTATGGTGGCAACTGGAATTGTGGTCCACAGAGTGCTGGAGGCTGCTGCGCTGTTGGAAAAGGAGGGGATCCATGCAATGGTCGTGGACATGCATACGGTGAAGCCCATTGACCGGGAACTGCTTACAGCCTGCGCAAAAAAGACAGGCGCGGTCCTTACCGTGGAAGAGCATTCCATATACGGCGGTTTGGGCAGCGCGGTGGCGGAGGTATTATCCCGTGAATATCCTGTGCCTGTCTTTATCCTGGGACTCACCGGTTTTGCTGAGTCGGGGGATCTGGACCAACTTATGGATAAGTATGGATTCGGGGCGGATCATATTGCGGAGCGGGCCAGGGAAGTTATGGTGAAAAAGGAAAAATAGGAGCGGCAGCAGGAAGCTGGATACCAGGCAGCATTTGATGGATGTTGCGGTGGATAACCTGAAGGCATTTCTGGATGGGAATCCGATTCATATGGTGAATGGCTGATTCCACACAACAAATCATTTCAAATACATACTAAGCGCCGGTCTGTAAAGGTCCGATCATTCCTATAGCTAATTCATCCCCATTGTGCTATAATACCCTCAGTGTGCAAGGGTACACACCCTTCAGATGCCTTGTGCGCTGAAGGTAAGCCCTATTAAATACAAGTGAGGTTGTTATGGAATACGGAAATGTTCAATTTGGAAAAGAAATCAAGTTCTGGTGTTATTTAATGGTCACAGTGGCTGCGATCAATATTCTTGGGTGTGCGCTGCTTAAGGATTATTTTTCCATGGTGACCTGTATTGCGGCGGGGATCCTCTATTATTGGCTGATGATAGGAAGAAAACGTCTGACATTTTATCTGATCCTAGTTTTGTTTGGCGTTCTGATACTGTCCTCGGTCCTGATAAAGGTCAATCTGCTGGCAGCGGTTGTCAGGCATGGGATACCTCCGTTCATCACCTTTATATTACTCAAGAAATACTGGCCTTTTATGAAGTGACAGGGACTCTAAACACAGGGAAGGGATGGGTGGTTTCTTGAAGGAGAAGGAATTATACACCATAGGAGAGGTGGCCGGGATTTGCAATATTTCCGCCAAGGCTTTGCGCTACTATGATAAGATCGGCCTTCTTTCCCCTGACCATATCAGTGAGGAAAATGGTTACCGCTATTACAGCAGGAAGACCCTGCTTCTGGTTCCCGTGATGAAATATTATAAACAGATGGGGTTTAAGCTGGAGGAAATGCAGGAGATGCTGGGCGGAAATACATACCAGTTCCTGCAGCAGAATTTCCACTCCAAGATCAGTGGACTTAAGGACATGGAAAGGGAGATCCAGGGCAGCCTGGCGGCGGTCAAAGACTGGTATGAGCTGATAAAGGAAGCGGAACTGGTCATCCGTCACAAAATCCAGGACGTTTCCGTGCGTTTTATAGATCCCGCATCCTATTGCTATATGGATCAGGATTTTAATTACCAGTATATGGAATCCATTATCAATATCAGCTGGACCAATTATCTGGAAGCGGCGGGACAGAAGATAACAGGACCGGTCATCCTGAATTTTTCTTCCGCCGCCCATAAGATGTCAGGAATCTGTACCAGGGCAAGGATTATGCAGAAGGCGGTATGGGCGGATCCGGAGGATCCGGCTCAGATCATGTGGGGCGGCCGGATGGCGGCGTGCGCTTATCATGTGGGCGGTTATGAGGATATGGGACAAGTGTATGAGAAGATCTTAAAATGGGCGGATATGAGAGGATATGCCTGTGACCAGGGATGCTTTGAGCGCTACGTGATCGATTATTGGACTACCCGCAATTCCAGTGAATTTGTGACAGAAGTGATCGTGCCGGTGACCCCAAGATCCGGATAAAAACCTTCCCCTTTACAGGAATGTAACAAGGGAAGGAAACAGGAACGACCAGGTAAAAAGAGAAGGGAAAGGCCCCTTTTTTGGGCCTGGCCGTTCTTTTTTGCCTTATTTTCCGGAATCGGAGGTATTCGGGAATGGATATTGACATTCCACCTAACAGGAAGGTTTATACTAGTATTATGTTAAAAAACTGACAGGGGGTTTGATCGGGGAAGATGCAAAAAGAAAAACTTTATTCAATCGGGGAAGTCAGCAAAATATGCAACATTTCAAAAAAGGCCCTTCGCTTTTATGACCAGATCGGAATTATTTCGCCGGACGTAATATGTAAGGAGAACGGGTACAGGTATTATAACAGGGAGACCCTTTTGACCGTTCCCATTGTGAAGTATTACAAGCAGATGGGATTTAAGCTGGAGGAAATGCAGGACCTGGTGGAGGGGAACACATACTATTTTGTCAAACAGAATTTTATCAGTAAGATCGATGAGCTGAGGATCCAGGAACAGGAGATCCACAACAGTTATGTGGCGGTCAAGGACTGGTATGAGCTGATCCAGGAAGCGCAGCTGGTTTCCAGGAGCAAGGTGCAGGAGGTAGGGGTGAAATACATAAGCACGGCTAATTATTGTTACATGGACCAGCCGTTTTCCTACCACTACATGGAATCTATTATCAATATTGACTGGGTGAACTATCTGGAGAGCGTGAACAACGAGATCGCAGGTGAGGTGATCCTTCGGTTCCCTTCCTGGACGGACAAGATGAATGGGACCAGCACGTCCGCCAGGATCATGCAAAGGCCCATCCGTCCATGTATGGAGGGAACGAACCAGACTGTGTTCGGCGGGAACATGGCGGCCACGGTTTACCATTTAGGCGCATTGGAACAGATTGAGGATGCCTATGGGAAGATACGGGACTGGACAGCTGCCAGGGGATACAAATGCGGCCCGGAATCTTATGAGCGCTATGTGGTGGATTACTGGACCACCAGGAATCCGGAGGAGTTTGTGACAGAGGTGATCGTACCCATTGTCAGCGGTCCCTGTGACTGAGGACAAAAAGCTTCCCCTTAGGGGAAAGATTTATGCAGGACATACGGGGGGAGAATACAGAGATTTCCCCTTCCGAATGAAAATAAAGAGACGAGAATGGTCGGATTCTGACGTGCAGGTGCCTGGTCACCTGCTTCTTTTTTTGCCGGTTTTGATGGAATAATCTTCCATAAAACCCTTATATTTCAATGCTTTCCGAGAATACCCAATTCTTTGCAAAATTAAAAAGCAGCAAATAGTTAAAAAAATCTCAAAAAAACGGTTGACATTCCACTAAAGGGCAGGGTCTATACTAAATGCATAGAAAAACATGACGCGTATTTAAAAAGTTGGTAATATTGCTGATTTGGGATGTTTTCTAATTTGTGAAGGCCGAACACAAAATCATTAAAACAAAATATGATAACCGGCTTTTGTGCATTTTGACACTGCAAAAGCGGGCGCAAGAAAAGGAGCAACAGACCATGAAATATGATGCATTGGGAATGATTGAGACAAAAGGATTGGTGGGATCCATTGAGGCGGCGGACGCCATGGTAAAAGCCGCCAATGTTACACTGCTTGGCAAAGAAATGATCGGCGGAGGCCTGGTCACTGTGATGGTGCGGGGAGATGTTGGCGCTGTGAAGGCTGCCACAGACGCGGGAGCAGCTGCGGCCGGAAGAGTGGGAGAACTGGTAAGCGTACATGTGATACCACGGCCCCACGGGGAAGTGGAAACCATTCTTCCGGGAACCAGGACCTCAGAATAGAACATCACAGAACAGAACATCAGAATAGCGACCAAAGGAGATTCCATATATGAACGGAGACAGTGCAGCAGTAAATTATGGGGCGGCAGCCCCTATGACGGCTGATGACAAAATGAAACAGGTGAACAAAAAATTCCGAGTGACGGGAATAACCACAGGGCTGATATCCGGCCTGACCTACGGGATCTACACCACCCTGGTACTGGTGGCTGGATATTATGAGCCTCTTATGGGCGCGGCCGGTGTCCTGGCAGCTCCCTATGTGTGTTCAGGACTCAATGACCTGTTCGCAGGCATCTGGCTGACCCTTTACAACGCAAGATGCGGCAGGCTCAGTGAGCTTGGACGAAGCTTACATACATTTCCCGGCAAGATGATCGTGCTTGGATCCCTGCTGGGAGGACCCATTGCCAACGGGGCTTACCTGGTGGGCCTGGCCATGGCAGGGGCATACGCCATCCCCATTTCCGCCACATGCAGCTTGTTTGGAGCGATCTTTGCGTGGATCTTCTTAAAACAAAAGCCTACCAAGCGTGTCATTGCAGGTATGATGATCTGCGTGGCCGGCGCCATTGTGATCAACTGGGTAAAGCCTGAGGGCAGCCCCAACTTCACCCTGGGCATCATCTGCGCACTGATCGCTGCGATCAGCTGGGGACTGGAGGGAATGCTTTCCAGCTACGGCGGCGCTATGATCGATACGGATGTGGCGGTTAACTTAAGGGAACTGATCTCCGGCATTGTGGACCTGGTCGTGATCGTTCCGCTGGTGGGTGGAATGGCCCTTTTGGGAGGAACCTTTGCAGCAGGACTTCCGCTGATCTGGCTGGCGCTTTCCGGTTTAAGCGCAGCCGTATCCTTTGTATGCTGGTACAAGAGCAATTCCACTGTGGGCTGTGCCATTGGCATGTCCTTAAATGTAACATACGCCTTTTGGGGCGTGCTCTTCTGTGTCATGTTCCTGGGCCAGCAGCTCACATCCACCATTGTGATCGGATCCGTTGTCATCGTATTCGGAGCCATCCTGGTAACTATGAATCCACTGGATCTGCTTAAGAAGGGAGAGTAGGAAAATGCTATTACCGGCAAGAACAGCAGTGCTGAATTATTTGTACAGTGTTAAGAGCGCTGACATAAAAGAAATCATGGAAGCCCTGAAACCCCAGTACGGCGGGGAACGGCAGTTTACAAAGGAACGTTACCTGGATCACGTCATGTCCCTGGAAGCCAACGGCCTTTTAAACTTGGAGAGCTACAAGCTGGATGAGGCAGGGGAACTTTCCCTGCGCTATATCATAAACGAAGACGGAAAAGCAACGGTTGAAAAATATGTGCCGAAGAAATACCGTCAGTGCAGCTGACGGGAGGAAAACATATGAGATATTATGGTGAAGAAGCCCTGGGACTGGTGGAGACAGTGGGGCTGGTGCCCGCTCTGGAGGCGGCTGACAAGATGTTAAAGGCAGCGGATGTGGAACTGATCTCCTATGAAAATGTGGGCTCCACCCTTGTCACCATTATGGTGAAGGGGGATGTGGCAGCGGTCCGTTCCTCGGTGGAGGCAGGAGCAGCGGCAGCAGCCGCCATCGGAAAGCTGACAGCCAAGAATGTGATGCCAAGGCCCATCCGTGAAGTGGGGGATATTGTATCCGTCCATGACATTGACGCCTGACAAAAGAGAGCTTAAAACATGGAGAGAGGAATCGAATATATGGAACGATATGAAGCCATTGGACTGATCGAAACATTTGGCCTGGTATTTGTCCTGGAAGCAGCGGACGCCATGTGCAAGGCGGCGGATGTGGAATTGATCGGCTATGAGAACGTGGCCTCAGGATACATATCCGTCCTGGTGCGGGGGGATGTGGGCGCCTGCAAGACAGCTGTGGAGGCGGGGGTTAAGGCTGTGGAGGCCATGGGAGCAGAGGTATACAGCTCGGTAGTGATCCCAAGACCCCACCCGCACCTGGAAAAGATCATCGCCCGCTACTCACTGGAAAGCCTTTTGCCCGGGAAAGGGTGTGCGTCATGAAATTCGTTGACAAGGACCTGCTTTCCGTACAGGAAGCCAGAATCCTGATGGAACACGCAGAGGAGGCAAGAAAGGCCCTGGCGCTTTTTGACCAGGAAAAACTGGATTTTGGGGTGACGGCCATTCTGGATGGGATAAAAGGCTGTCTGAACGAATTGGCCCTTAAGTCCGCTGAGGAAACAGGTTACGGAAACCAACGGGATAAATACAGGAAAAACCGTCTTATCTTAAGCCGGATACAGGAAAAACTTGCCGGTATGCGCTGTGTGGGGCTGCTGGAGGAGGATCCGGACAGAAAGACTGCAAAGATTGGTGTCCCCATTGGAGTGGTCGCCGCCCTGGTTCCGGCCACAAGTCCGGTATCCACAACGCTGTTCCTGGCAGCGATCGCTGTAAAATCCGGCAATGCGGTGGTGTTCGCCCCCCATCCCAGGGCGGAAAAAACAGTGCAAAAAACAGTGGAAATACTGGCTGAGGCTGCAAAGGAAGCAGGGCTTCCTGAGGGAACTATTTCCTGTCTGAATACGGTGACAAAGGAAGGAACAGCCCAGCTGCTCTGCCATCCGTTTACATCCCTTGTGATCAATACAGGGATTCCCGGGCTGCTAAATGCATCCCGGGAGAGCAAAAAGCCGTTTATCTGCGGAGGGATCGGTCCCAGTCCTGTGTTTATTGAGCGGACAGCCGATGTGAGGCAGGCTGTGAAGGATATTATTGAAAGCCGCAGTTTTGACTGCGGGACATCGGCGGCAGCGGAACAGTATGTGGTGGCCGACCGCCAGATTGCAGAGGATGCGAGACGGGAAATGCTGACCTTAGGTGCATACTTTATGAACCGGACAGAGGAAGAACAGCTGATGGGCCTGCTGTGCCGGGAAAATGGCGGCAGGGATCCGGAGTACATGGGCAAGCCTGCCCTATGGCTGGCCGAAAAGGCGGGATTCACCGTGCCTGAGGGTACCAGGGTCTTGGTATCCCAGCAGAAATACATCACTGAGTTTAATCCATATGCCAGGGCGCTGTTATGCCCGGTGCTGGTGTTTTACATAGAAAATGACTGGATGCACGCATGCGAAAAATGCATGGAGCTGCTGGTCAATGAGAGCAGCGGCCATACCCTGGTCATTCATTCCAGGGACGAGGATGTGATCCGCCAGTTCATGCTAAAAAAACCTGTGGGAAGGGTCCTGATCAACACGCCGGCATCCTTTGGAGCCATGGGTGCAACCACCAACCTGTTTCCTTCCATGACTCTTGGAGGACTCACTGCCGGTTTGGGAATCACTTCCGACAACGTATCTCCCATGAACCTGGTGTACATAAGAAGTGCAGCCTGGGGCGTGAGGGGGATCCGGGACCTGGATCCATTGGATCAATGGGAAGGCATGGAAAGGGAAAAGATAGAGGAACCGGAAAAAGATAGTAAGGAAGCAGGAAAAGATAATAAGGAAGCTGTGGATGTAGCAGGACTGCTGAAAACCATATTGGAGCAGCTGGAATATAAATAAGCTGAAAGCGAGGGGAATAGATTGGATATTCGTGAATTTTCAAATAAATTGGCGGAAGCCGCAAAGACCATGTCTCCGGAAGAAAAAGCTTCACTGATGAAGATGTTTGAAGCTGTTTCTGACGAGATTACAAAAGTAGGGGCTGACCAGACAGGCAAGGCTTCACAGGGGGCTGCGGCTGACCGGATCGTTACAGAGGGAACCTCCATACCGGACGGTATGACGGCCCGCCTTCAGGCACTGAAGGATAATTACCTTACCCATAAACCAACCATCACAACACACCGGGCAAGAGCCATTACAAAGATTGCCGGTGAAAACCCGGGAATGCCTAAAATCATGCTTCGGGCCAAATGTTTCCGCTATTGCTGCGAGACGGCTCCCCTGGTTATCCAGGACCATGAGCTGATTGTAGGCGCACCCTGCGGCGCGCCCAGGGCAGGAGCATTTTCACCGGATATTGCCTGGAGATGGATGGAGGACGAGATCGACACGATTGGTTCCAGACCACAGGATCCATTCTACATATCAGAGGAAGACAAGAAGATCATGAGGGAGGAACTGTTTCCGTTCTGGAAAGGGAAATCAGTGGATGAGTACTGCGAGGACCAGTACCGCGAAGCCGGTGTTTGGGAACTTTCCGGTGAGTCCTTTGTTTCCGACTGTTCCTACCACGCATTAAACGGAGGCGGTGACTCCAATCCCGGCTATGATGTGATCCTGATGAAAAAGGGAATGCTGGATATCCAGAAGGAGGCCATGGATCATCTGGCAGAGCTGGATTACCAGAACCCTGATGATATTGAAAAGATCTATTTTTATAAATCCATTATGGACACCACAGAGGGCGTGATGATCTATGCCAGAAGGATGTCCGAATACGCAAAGGAACTGGCCCAAAAGGAGTCAGATCCCAAGAGAAAAGCTGAACTGCTGGAAATATCCAGGGTCAATGCCCGTGTTCCCGCCCATAAGCCGGAGACCTTCTGGGAGGCGATACAGGCAGTATGGACCATTGAGTCCCTTTTGGTGGTGGAGGAGAACCAGACCGGTATGTCCATCGGCCGTGTGGACCAGTATATGTATCCCTATTATAAGGGGGATATTGACAGCGGACGCCTGAACGATTTCCAGGCCTTTGAACTGGCGGGCTGTATGCTGATCAAGATGTCTGAGATGATGTGGATCACCAGCGAAGGCGGCTCCAAGTTCTTTGCGGGTTACCAGCCCTTTGTCAACATGTGTGTGGGCGGAGTGACCAGGGAAGGAAGGGATGCCACCAATGAACTGACCTACCTGCTCATGGACGCGGTGCGCCATGTGAAGATCTATCAGCCGTCTCTGGCCTGCCGTATCCACAATAAGTCCCCGAAAAAGTATCTGAAAAAGATCGTGGACGTGGTACGTTCCGGCATGGGCTTTCCAGCCTGCCATTTTGACGATGCCCATATTAAAATGATGCTGGCCAAGGGCGTATCCATTGAGGATGCAAGGGATTACTGCCTTATGGGCTGCGTGGAGCCGCAGAAATCGGGACGTCTGTACCAGTGGACCTCCACTGCTTATACCCAGTGGCCGATCTGTATTGAGCTGGTGTTAAACCACGGCACGCCTCTGTGGTACGGCAAGCAGGTCTGCCCGGACATGGGGGATCTAAGCGGCTTTAAGACCTATGAAGAATTTGAGGCAGCGGTTAAGGAAGAGATCAGGTACATCACCAAGTGGACGGATGTGGCCACGGTGATCTCCCAGCGCGTCCACAGGGAGCTTGCGCCAAAGCCTCTCATGTCCATCATGTACGAGGGGTGTATGGAAAAAGCAAAGGATGTCTCAGCAGGAGGAGCCATGTACAACTTTGGACCGGGCGTGGTTTGGTCCGGCCTGGCCACCTATGCGGATTCCATGGCAGCCATTAAAAAGCTGGTATTTGATGATAAGAAATACACACTGGAACAGATGAATGAAGCATTAAAGGCGGATTTTAAAGGCTATGAGCAGATCCGCACAGACTGCCTGAACGCTCCCAAGTACGGCAATGATGATGATTACGCCGACCTGATCGCAGCTGATCTGGTGACCTTTACCGAGCACGAGCACCGGAAATACAAGACTCTTTATTCTGTTCTGAGCCACGGAACCCTGTCCATTTCCAATAATACCCCCTTTGGCCAGATGACAGGAGCCTCCGCCAACGGCCGCCATGCCTGGCTGCCGCTCAGCGATGGGATCAGCCCCAGCCAGGGCGCCGACTACAAGGGACCGACAGCCATTATCAAGTCCGTGTCCAAAATGTCCAATGACAGTATGAATATTGGAATGGTACATAACTTTAAGATCATGGCAGGACTTTTAGACACCCCGGAGGGTGAGGAGAGCCTGGTTACCCTGCTGCGCACGGCCTGCATGCTGGGCAACGGCGAGATGCAGTTTAACTACCTGGACAACAACACCCTGATCGAGGCACAGAAGCATCCGGAACAGTACCGTGACCTGATCGTCCGGGTGGCCGGCTACAGCGCTTTTTTTGTGGAGCTGTGCAAGGATGTACAGGATGAGATCATAAGCAGAACCATGCTTACACATTTTTAAGGCGTTTGATGCCATGAATGGAGATAGGAAGATGGAACAGACAAATACGGGAGAGATAGAACGGAAAGCCCTGATCTTTAATGTGCAGAAGTACAACATGTATGACGGCCCCGGAATCCGTACCATTGTGTTTTTTAAAGGCTGTCCTCTGCGCTGTAAATGGTGTTCAAACCCTGAGGGGCTGGACAGGAAAATCCAGGTCATGTTTAAGAGGAATTCCTGTACGGACTGCGGCGCCTGTGTCAATGTCTGCCCGGTGGGTATCCACGTATTGTCAAAAGAGACCGGAACGCATATGATCCGGAGGGATATTGACTGTATCGGATGCCGCAAATGCAAGGACAGCTGTCCCCAGTCGGCACTTGAGATAACAGGAGAGACAAAGACCATTTCCCAGCTGTTAAAGCTGGTGGAGGAGGACTCCGCCTTTTATGAGACGTCCGGCGGCGGTGTGACCCTAAGCGGCGGGGAATGCACTTCCCAGCCCGAGGCGGCCAAAAGCCTGCTTATGGCCTGCAAGGAGGAGGGCATCAACACAGCCATTGAAACCTGCGGCCATGTTAAGACAGAAAAGCTGCTGCAGATCGCCGGGTATGTGGACCTGTTTCTTTATGACATGAAGCATATGGACCCGGTCCGCCACAATGAACTCACAGGCATCAGCAATGAGCTGATCCTGTTTAACTTAAATGAACTGCTGCGCCACAGGCACAATGTAAAAGTCCGGATGCCCATGTTAAAAGGGATCAATGACAGCAGGGAGGAGATCGACCAGATCATCCAATTCCTCCTTCCCTACCGGGGCAGCAAGAATTTTAAAGGGATCGACCTGCTGCCCTATCACAAGATGGGCGTGAATAAATATAAACAGCTTGATAAGCCATACACCATCGAGGGCGACCCCAGCCTCAGCGGGGAAGAACTGGACCGGATCGAGGGATGGATCAGGGAATACGATTTCCCTGTCAAGGTGGTGCGGCATTGAACGGCAGTACTGACCGGCCACTGATCAGCGGCGGACCGGATGCCGCAAACAGTTGGGAAAGGAGCTGACAGGGATGTGCCTTGCAGATAACAGGGATGTCAGAAGAGTGATTGAGGAATCGGTGCCGGGCAAACAGGTGACCATTGCACATGTGATCGCCTCGCCGGTGCCGGAAGTTTATGAGTGCCTTGGCATTGATGCCCTGGGAGCCATTGGCATTTTGACATTAAGTCCTTTTGAAACAGCCATCATAGCGGCGGATATTGCGGCCAAAGCATCCAATGTGCAGATCGGGTTCCTGGACCGGTTCACCGGATCCGTGGTGGTTGCCGGGGATGTGGAAAGCGTGGATACGGCCCTGAGAGCGGTAAACAGTACATTGTCAGGGCTTCTGGGATTTAATGTAGCGGAGATCACAAGGACGTGAGGAATAAGCGGATCATGATAATCGGAGCCGGGCGGAGCGGGAAAAGCTCCCTGGGAAGATGGCTGGACCAACAGGATTGGTTCCCGGGCGCTGCCCGGGGGGAAAACCCGGACAGCTGGAACAGGCGTACTCCCACCCTGGTGTACAGGGGCGCGGTCATCGAGGCGCCGGGTGCCTATTTGGAAAGTCCCTGGATGCGCCATCACCTCATAGCAGCGGCCCAGGACGCCTGCTGTGTGCTGATGCTGGCGGATTCCACGGGAAAAAGAGAGATTTATCCGCCGGGATTTGCCAGGGTGTTTCCCTGTACGGTCCTGGGCGTTGTCACAAAATGCGACCTGACGGCTTCGGATGGCAGACGGATGGAGGCCTGTTTTAAGCAGCTTGCCAGGGCCGGAATCAGGAACCCCTTTCTAAGGACCAGCATATTGGACCAGACAGGTCTGAAAGCACTGGGAAGGGAAGTGAAAGGCTGTCTTGAGGCAGCCGGAATAAAAGAGAAAGCGGAATGAAAGAGCCAATGTTATAGAATGATTGACGGAAAGGAGGGACAGAACATGGAAGAATTTATAATGAACACAAAGATCTATATGGGAAAAGCATGTCTTTCCCGGCTGAGCGGCCTGGAAATCAAAAAGGCATATATTATATGCGATCCATTTATGGAGAAATCAGGAAAAGCAGCGGAGATAGCAGGATTGTTAAAAGAGACAGGGGCTGACAGCCGGATCTTTTCAAAGGTTGTGCCGGATCCCACCATCCAGGTGGTGACACAGGGAATTGAGGAAATGGGAGCGTTTGAACCGGATACCGTGATCGCTTTAGGCGGCGGTTCGGCCATTGATACGGCCAAGGCCGTGTGCCATCTTTATGCGGCCATGAAGCAGGAAAAGCGTCCGTACCTGGCGGCAGTTCCCACTACCAGCGGGACCGGAAGCGAGGTCACATCCTTTGCGGTGATATCCGATCCCCAGGCACAGGCCAAATATCCCCTGAGGGATCCTGCCATGGTGCCGGATGCGGCTTTTCTGGATCCTGAGCTTACAGCCACCGTGCCGCCGCAGATCACAGCGGATACGGGGATGGATGTATTGACCCATGCACTGGAGGCCTATGTTTCCACCAGGTCCGGGGACTTTACGGACGCCTGCGCGGAAAAAGCGGTCCGCATGGTTTGGAAATATCTGGAACAGGCAGTGGCGGATGGAGGCAACATGGAGGCCAGAGAGCACATGCACAATGCTTCCTGCCTGGCGGGAGTTGCATTTAACGGCGCTTCCCTGGGAATCTGCCACAGTCTGGCTCATGCTTTGGGAGCGCGTTTCCATATCCCTCATGGGAGAAGCAATGCCATCCTGCTGCCGCACGTGATCGCATACAATGCAGGGCTTGAGGAGACCGGTGAGACAGAGGCGCTTTTGCGTTATGCCCAGATAGCCAATATGCTGGGGATCTCCGCCGGTACAGAGAAGGCCACGGTCCACTGTCTTATACGGCAGATACGGAATCTGATGAAGCGCATCGGCATTCCGGAGCAGGTCACGGAATTGGGAGTAGAGCGTGAAGAATTTGGACAGTGGGTGGAAGATATGGCAGGAAAGGCACTTCAGGACAACTGTACGGCGACCAATCCGAGAAAACCTGAACTGAAAGAATTGGAAGACATATATGGGAGGCTTTGCAAAGGGGGCCTGGGATGAAATTCATAACAGAGGATGACCTGCGCCTGGCCTATAAATCCGTGCCCTTTACCTCCTATGTGATCATGCCGCAGGAACGGCTGACCCCTGGGGGAAGGCAATTTCTCATTGACCGCCAAATCAGGATTTGTGATTCCAGCCCGCCGGATCCGGGGGAAGCCGGGCTGGGGAGGAAAGAGGACATCAGGTTATCTGGGGCAGACTGCAAAATTTCTTCGGACACTGCCGCCTTCATCCGAACTGTTCAGGCGCTGCTTTTGCAGACAGGTTCCGACCTGCTGGAGATCAATGTACTTACCGCCCAGGAGATATTCACACTGGAGCGGCGGGTGGCAGGACTTTTAAAGGAGCGCCCGGCCCAAGGTCCGGAATGTATAGGCTGTGCGGGTATCACGCCGGACAACTGGGACTGTCTGCTGGAAGACTGCTTTGAAGTCACCGGATTTCACGCCCAATCCCCCAGAGGGCGTGAGATTGTCCGCCTCCATCTCCTGCGGTGTACCCTGCGCCAACTGGCGGGAAAGATCCCCGAACACCAAAGGAAACTTGTTTACCCTGTGATCAACCGTCTGTCCCAGATGATCTGTCTGGCGTTTGGAGGAAATACATGTCAAAAGAAGCATTAACATTTGAAGCCTGTGACCGGCTGGTCAGGGAGTTTGAAAACGTGATCAAAAAACCTGTAAGAGGACACTCCGCCGTATACTACACGGGTGTGGATCTGGGAACTGCCTGCGTGGTGGTATCGGTCCTGGATGAAGATCTCCGCCCGGTGGCTGGTTCCTACCGCTATGCGGATGTGGTCAGGGACGGAATGGTGGTGGACTACATCGGTGCGATCCGTATTGTAAGGGAAATGAAGGAAGAACTGGAGAAAAAGCTGGGAACTGAACTGGTCTATGCGGCGGCCGCCATTCCTCCGGGCACGGATGCCCTGGATTCCGGCGCCATCAAAAATGTGGTCCAGGGTGCGGGCTTTGAGATCACAGCCCTGCCTGATGAGCCTACTGCAGCCAATGCGGTCCTGAATATACGAAATGGCGCTGTGGTTGATATCGGAGGAGGCACCACAGGCATCTCAGTGCTGAAGGATGGAAAGGTGGTTTACGTGGCGGATGAACCCACGGGCGGGACTCATTTTTCGCTGGTGATATCAGGTGCGTATCAATTGTCCTTTGAGGAAGCGGATGCTTACAAACGGGACCGGAAAAACCACAGGGAACTGCTGCCGGTATTAAAACCAGTGATTGAAAAGGTCTCCGCCATCATCAGCCGCCATATTGAGGGCAGGGATGTGGACGGGATCTATTTGGTGGGGGGAACCTGCTGCCTCACGGGAATCGAGGAGATCATAGAGAAGAAAACCGGGATCCCCACCTATAAGCCGGCAAACCCCATGTTTGTAACACCCCTTGGAATTGCGAAAAATTGCGCGAGCGCCTGCGGATGACGGACGCTGAGCCCGTCTGCCAAGGAGAACTGAGCAGAAAGTAAAGGAAAGAACCAATGGAATACCGAATCATAAAATCGCCCACCCAGGGCACCATTGACATACTGTGCCGCAGAAAGGGGTCCGGTGCTTCAAAAACCATGGACTACCCGGATGCCATCGGCCTGATACAGGGCAGGATGATTGAAATGGTCTGTGCGGCCGATGTGGCGGAAAAGGCAGTGGGAGTAACGGTGGAGGATATACGGGGCAACTGCCCCCAGAACATGATCCTGCTGGCAATCTTCGGTGACACGGCTTCTGTGGAGGCTGCCCTGGATGAGATACGCAAAAAGGAGAAGGAGGGAAAGGAAGAGTGGTAACTGCAAGACTGATCGATAACATATGGGCCACCAGAAAGGCGGAGGCTCTCAACGGCTGCAAGCTGATGCTGGCCCAGGTGATCGGAGGAGCCAGAGCCGGGGAACAGCTGGTTGTGGTAGACACCATCAGCGCAGGCATTGGAGACAGGGTCATGATTACCACAGGTTCCTCTGCCCGCCGGATGCTTAAGGATGATGAGATTCCGGTGGACGCCGTTGTGGTTGGAATTATAGACGAGGACTGCACCTTTGATATGGAGCATGCATAAGATGCGCTCCTGAAAAGGCAGCGGTAATTGCAGAGAGGAAGTGAGGGTATGAAACAGCTGGTTTGCGCAAAAGACGTGGAAACCCTGAAGGAGGAAGGAAAGACAGAGTACTGTATCTGTGAGGGCGCGATCATCACACCTTCCGCAAGGGATGCAGCTGACTCCTTTGGAATTACATTTTCATATAAAAAGGAAAGCGGTGGGGGAAATGCCCCATCAATAAGCCGGGACATAGACAGCGGCCAGATCTATATGGTGCTAAAGGCCCTGATGGATAAGGGATTGTTAAACAAGGGACTTTTAGACGGGATCCTTGATCCCTACGATTCACAGCGCCACCCAAATGGCCTTAAGGTCGTGCGCGGTGATTCAGTAAAAATGGATGTGTTTGACACGGGAAACCCGGAGGCAAAGGTTTATTTCCAGGAATTGGTAAGCAAGGAGGAATCCCATATCAGCGCCGGTTTTCTGGTGATCGACCACTCGGACTTCCAGTGGGAACTGACCTATGAGGAGATCGACTATGTGATTGAGGGCACTCTGACCGTAACCATTGACGGAACAACGTACTGCGCCCATGCAGGGGATGTGCTGTTTGTCCCGTCCGGCTCTAAGGTGGTCTGGGGGTCACCGGACAAGGCAAGGATATTCTACGCTACCTATCCGGCAAACTGGGCAGACCTGGTATAGGAGGTAGAAGATGCAGGCCCTTGGATTAATAGAAACAAAAGGATTGCTGGCAGCCATAGAAGCGGCGGATGCCATGTTAAAAGCAGCGGACGTCAGTATCCTTGAAACGATAAAAGTGGGCGGCGGGCGCATGAATGTGTCCGTAACCGGGGACGTGGCGGCTGTAAAGGCGGCTGTGGACGCGGCCGGGGCAGCAGTGGAACGCCTGGGAGCGGGACTGCTTCTGTCCAGCCATGTGATTCCCTGGCCCCACGAGGAATTGGAGACAGTGATCGGCGGGCCGCCGCCCGGGAAACCGCCAACGGGCGGCATTGGGGCTGAAGGGGATGCGGAAAGCACAGAGGATGCGGCCGGAGCAGAGGGTGCGGCCGGAGCAGAGGATGCGGCCGGAGTAGAGGATGCAGGCTGCATAAATGCAGCAAAAGACCGGGAATATGCGGACAATGTACAGGATTGGGAGGAACCAACGCCCCCCATTATCTTCACAACCGCCCCGGACCGCCACGCACTGGACTGTCTGGCCGCCGAATCAGGAGCGGAAACAGCTGTTCGGGCTCTTGTCAGCCTGAAGGTAACAGAACTTAGGGCACTGGCAAGGGAGTACCCGGAGCTTGGCATTGGAGGCCGGGAAATTTCCAAGGCAAATAAGACCTTGCTGCTGACGGAGTTTAAGGCATTTTATGACAGGACAGAGCAGTAAATAAGCAAAGAGAGGGAATTCTTACATGGAAAATTTTGATTACGATCTGCAATCCATTCAGGAAGCCAGGGATTTGGCACGCCGTGGAGAAGCAGCAGCAAAACAGATGGCTGGTTATACCAGTGAACAGATAGACCGGATATTACAGAACATGGTCAAAACCGCGGAGGAACATGCCGCCTGCCTGGCCCAGATGGCGGTGGAGGAGACCGGTTTTGGAAAGGTTCTTGATAAGACCTATAAAAATCATGCGGCATCCACCCTTCTTTATAATGATATAAAAGAGATCAATACCGTGGGGATCATATGTGAGGACAAGGATAAGGGAACCATGGATGTGGCGGAGCCGGTTGGCCTGATCATGGGCATCGTACCATCCACCAATCCCACCTCCACTGTTATCTACAAGTCCATGATCGCCATAAAGGCTGGCAATGCCATTGTGTTCTCACCCCACCCTTCAGCTGCAAAATGTACCCTGAAGGCAGCAGAACTAATGGGCCGGGCAGCTGAGGAGGCGGGAGCGCCTGAAGGTGTGATCAGCTGCATTTCCATGCCCACCATGGGTGCCACCAATGAACTTATGCACTGCAAGGAAGTATCCATCATCATTGCCACCGGCGGACCAGGCATGGTAAAGGCGGCTTACAGCGCAGGAAAGCCGGCCATTGGTGTGGGCGCCGGCAACTCACCGGCTTACATTGAAAGGACTGCTGATGTGCGCCATGCGGTCAGGACCATCATAGCCAGCAAGACTTTTGACAATGGAACTATCTGTGCATCCGAGCAGTCCATCATCTGCGAGGAATGCAACCATGACCAGGTGGTGGCTGAATTAAAAGCCCAGGGCGGATATTTTATGACAAAGGAAGAGACCGAAAAGGTGTGCAGCCTGCTGTTTAAAAACGGCCACAGCATGAACGCCAAATTTGTGGGCCGCTCTCCCCGGATGATTGCCGAAAAAGCGGGGATCACTATTCCGGAAGGCACAAAAGTCCTGATCGGTGAACAGGGCGGCGTGGGGGAGGGATACCCGCTGTCCTATGAAAAGCTGACCACCGTGCTGGCATTTTACACGGTAAAGGACTGGAAGGAAGCCTGCAAACTGAGCATGGATCTGCTGCAAAACGGCATTGGCCATACCATGAGCTTACATACCCAGGACCGCGGCATGGTGCTTAAGTTTGCAGCCAAGCCGGCATCCAGGATTCTGGTGAACACAGGCGGAAGCCAGGGCGGAACAGGAATCAGCACAGGCCTTAATGTGGCATTTACGCTGGGATGCGGAACCTGCGGCGGAAGCTCTGTTTCGGAGAATGTAAGTCCCATGCAGCTGATCAATATAAAGAAGGTGGCTTACGGCCTGAAAGACTGCGTAACCCTGATGGAAGATGACAAAACCTTCCGTCCGGGCGCGGCTGTTTCAATGCCTGCTCCGGTTTCCGCTCCCAAGGCGCCTTTGGCCTGCTCAAGCTGCGGAGGGAGTATGAGTCCGGCGGCAATCGTGGCAGCCTATGAAGCAAGGAATCATGCAGAGGAACATACGGGCAGCCCGGCCCCATCCGGTGCAGCACCTGCATGCGAAGATGAAAAATTGGCAGCCCTGGTGCGCCAGCTGATCACTACCATGAAAAACCAGCAGGATGCGTAAGGAAAAGGAGACAGCATGGATCAGTATGAGGCAATAATCAGGCTTTTGATGAAAGCTGCAAAGGAGGATGCTTTGGGCAGTCAGGCCAATGGTCAGGATAGCGGTCAGGCCGGTGGTCAGTGCCCTGAGAAGGACGACAGGATCCCTGTAGGCATCTCCAACCGTCATGTACACCTTTCCCGTGAAGATCTGTCGGATCTCTTTGGTGCAGGGTATGAGCTGACAAAGATGAAGGATTTGTCCCAGCCGGGACAATATGCGTGCAAGGAGACAGTTACGATTTGCGGTCCCAAGGGTGCTATTGAGAAGGTCCGGATCCTGGGACCGGTGCGCCCAAGGACACAGGTGGAGATCCTGTCCGGGGACTCCTTTAAACTGGGGATCAAGGCTCCTGCCAGGCTGTCCGGGGACCTGGACAAAACGCCGGGAATTACCATTATAGGCCCCAGGGGCTCTGTCCAGACAAAGGAAGGGCTGATGGCCGCGCAGCGGCATATCCATATGCTGCCCCAGGATGCTGCCCGGTTTGGGGTGCATGACGGACAGAATGTAAGCCTGGAAATAGACGGGATCCGCGGCGGCATTTTGAGAAACACCATTGTGCGCGTAACCGGCCAGTCCGGTCTGGAATGCCACATTGATACGGAGGAAGCCAATGCCCTGGGGCTGGATTCTTCTTCCACTGTAAAGATCATTAAATAAAATAAAAACATAATAGAAATTTCAGGAGGACAATCAAATGAAGTATGATGCATTAGGAATGATCGAAACAAAGGGACTGGTAGGTTCTATCGAAGCAGCTGACGCAATGGTAAAGGCAGCAAATGTTACGCTGATCGGCAAGGAGTTTGTGGGCGGCGGCCTGGTAACCGTAATGGTAAGAGGCGATGTGGGCGCTGTCAAGGCAGCCACTGATGCCGGTGCAGCGGCAGCCCAGAGAGTGGGAGAACTGGTGTCCGTACACGTGATCCCGCGTCCCCATGCAGAGGTGGAGGTCATTCTTCCGGCTGTAAAGGAAGTATAGCCGTAACAGGTTAGGGACCAGATCAGGTTTTGGAAATGCTGCTCATGCCAATGGGCAGCATTTTTTGTGGCTGATTTTCAGCGGCATCCTGATACAAGGATTGCATTTTTCGCCATTAAGTGGTAGGATAAAGCATATCGAGTTAAGAACAGCCGGTGCCGGTGTCTGCTTTGGCAGACAATGGATAATAGGGAAACAGGTGAAAAACCTGTACGATCTCGTCACTGTAAGTAAGGAGCGCATGACCTGCGTCATGTACGGTCACTGATCCGAAGCGGATTGGGAAGGCGGTTATGCGTGTTGATCTGCAAGTCAGGAAACCTGCCAGCTGTTGGTACAGGAATACACTTCCAAATCACGAGTAATTGGTTGTGCCGGTCTGTGGTGCTTCGGAGCGTTCCTATGTTTAAACCATTCATATGTTTTAAACGGTGCATACGTTTCAACCGCGGATTTCTGACTCTTAGACATGGACAGATTTTTTTTGCTTTGGAGATACATATAGTTTGCAGGGCAGGAGACTTTGGGCGGATACATACACGCAAAGAAAACTTCTGCTGCTTGTTTTTGCGAAAAACTGCCGGTTTGAGATATCATCAGATACTGGGGAGGATCCTTCAGTACATTCCTATACCTTTTATAGACCGATATTGTGTTACAAAAAAAGGAGGAAAAGAAAGATGAAAATGAAAAAACTGGTAGTTTTATTTGCGTTAGCAGCCCTGTCAACCACAGTGATGGCCGGGTGTTCAGGCGGGCAGAAGGAGACGGCTGCCGCCGGCGCAGCCCCGGAGACGACCGCGGAGACAACTGCAAAGGAAACTGATTCAGAAACCACAACAGCAGAGGAAACAATGGCAGAAGAAAACGCAGCTGAAGAGGATGAGGAAAACTACGACACAGGTGATGCGTCCCTGGACAATACCAGAAATCAGGACGAGATCGGTGAGAATGAACTTCTGGTGGTCAGCTTTGGTACCAGCTATAATGATAACAGGCGTCTTACAGTGGGATCCATTGAGGATGCCATTGAGAAGGCGTTCCCGGATTATTCCGTGAGAAGAGGATTTACCAGCCAGATCATCATTGACCATGTAAAATCCAGGGATCAGGTCTCCATTGATAATGTGGGGGAAGCATTGGATCGCGCGGTTGACAATAAAGTTAAGAACCTGGTGATCCAGCCGACCCATTTGATGAATGGATTGGAATATACGGATCTTGTGAATGAAGTGGCGGAGTACTCGGATGCGTTTGAGAAGGTTGCAGTGGGAGAGCCTCTGCTTACCACAGATGATGATTTTAAGGCTGTGATCAAGGCTATCACAGAGGCAACAGCCGAGTATGATGACGGAGAGACCGCCATTTGCTTTATGGGTCATGGCACTGAGGCGGAATCCAATCAGGTTTACTCTAAGATGCAGGACATGCTGACAGATGCAGGCTATAAGAATTATTATGTGGGAACAGTGGAGGCATCTCCCACGGTTGAGGATGTTCTGGCAGCTGTTCAGGCCGGCGGCTACAAAAAGGTAGTGCTGGAGCCGTTAATGATTGTTGCAGGTGATCATGCCAACAATGATATGGCGGGGGACGAAGAGGGATCCTGGAAAAAGACCTTCGAGGACGCCGGATATGAGGTGACATGCCTTGTCCGCGGACTTGGGGAGATGGAAGCCATACAGCAGCTCTTTGTGGAGCATGCCAAGGCTGCGGTTGAAAGTCTGTCAAAGTAAATCAAAAGGAAGAATGGGCGGTCGGGGAAGTTTGCTGATCGCCCTTTTAAAGGTGGAACGCATATGAGTTTATATAAAGACAGTTTATGTAAGACCTATTTACGTAAGGCCAGTTTATATAGGACACGATTAGCGGCAGTTATATTTGCCATGAGCCTGATGGCTGCCGGCTGCGGGGGAACAGCTTCCCCAGATGATTCCGGTGGGGCGGTGACCGGGGCACCAGGGACCATGGGATCAGCAAAGGAATCGGAAGAGAACGGAGAGTCCATGGAAACCGGAGAGTCCATGGAAACCGGAGAGTCCATGGAAACCGGAGAAGCCAAAGAAAACAGGGAAGCGGATCATGAAAGCGAGCCGGTCTACGGCGATGAATTGAAAGACGGCGTCTATCCGGTTGCGGTGGAGTCCAGCTCCAATATGTTCCGCATCACCGAATGCGAACTTACGGTCAAGGACGGCTCCATGAGCGCGGTCATGACCATGGGGGGCACGGGGTACCTGAAGCTGTATATGGGTACCGGGGAGGAAGCCCAAAAGGCTTCTGATCAGGATTTTGTCCCTTATGTGGAGACAAAGGACGGAGTACATACATTTACGGTGCCTGTGGCAGCCTTGGATCAGGAGATAGACTGCAGCGCCTTCAGTAAGAATAAAGAGAAATGGTATGACCGGGTCCTGGTGTTCCGATCCCAATCCCTTCCGCTGGATGCATTTGCGGACAGTAAGATGACAACGGTTGAGAGCCTGAAGCTGGAGGATGGGTCCTACACCGTGGAAGTGAAGCTGGAAGGAGGTTCCGGGCGGGCCGCAGTGGAGTCACCCACAGTGCTTCGTGTGGAAGATGGAAAGGCATTGGCAACCATTATCTGGGGAAGTTCCAATTATGATTATATGAAAGTGGATGAAGAGAAATTTGAACTGATCAACACGGAAGGCAATTCCGCCTTTGAGATCCCGGTAAATGGCTTTGACTGGAAAATCCCCGTGATCGCAGACACCATTGCCATGAGCCGGCCCCATGAGATCAGCTACACACTGATCTTTGACTCTTCAACACTAAAAAGGGCTGAATGATGAAAAAAAACAGATATTGTTTAATACTGGCGCTGGTTGCCCTGATTTTTTCCGTCCTTTGGGGCTGTTCTCCTAAAAGAGATCCGTTCATAACGCCCCAGGCCGTGACAGCTCAGTCCACAACGCCTAAGTCCGCAGGAAAATGGAGTGAACAGACAATCCGCCGCACCATGGAACTTCTCTATGCGGACCAGTTTTCAGTGGATTATTATGATGACAACTATGCCATGATCACCATTAAGGACAACAGGCGCTACCTGGTGGTGCCGGAGGACCGGGAGCCATGGGAAGGGCTTCCTGATGATGTGACAGTGATCAGGCAGCCCTTAAAGAATATCTATTTGGCAGCCACCTCAGCCATGGATCTATTTTGCAGTCTGGACAGCGTGGACCGGATCACCCTGTCCGGGACAGATGCCTCAGGATGGTATATCCGGGAGGCAAGGAAGGCGATGGAGGAGGGCAGGATGCTTTTTGCCGGCAAATACAATGCGCCGGATTATGAACGGATCCTGTCAGGCTCATGTGACCTGGCCATTGAATCCACTATGATCTACCATTCGCCCGAGGTAAAGGAGCAGTTGGAAAAGCTGGGGATCCCCGTGTTTGTGGAGCGTTCCAGCTATGAGAACCACCCATTGGGGCGGATGGAGTGGGTAAAGCTGTACGGGGTGATGTTGGGCGGAGAGGAACTGGCAGAGTCCTGTTTTAAAGAGCAGGTGGAACATCTGCAGCCGGTGATGGATCAGGAGGAAACCGGCAAGACAGTGGCTTTTTTCTATATCAGCTCCAACGGATATGTGAATGTGAGAAAATCCGGGGACTATGTGGCCAGGATGATCGACCTTGCAGGAGGAACCTATGTGCCGCAGGATCTGGACGAACATAAAAATGCCCTGTCCACCATGAACATGCAGATGGAGGCCTTTTATGCGACGGTAAAGGATGCGGACTGTCTTATTTACAACAGCACGATCGATGGGGAACTGAGATCACTGGATGAGCTTCTGGATAAAAGCAGCCTGCTGGCTGATTTTAAGGCGGTTAAAGAGGGAAATGTGTGGTGTACGGGGAAGAACCTGTTCCAGGAAACCATGGGACTGGGGGATATGATCCTGGACATTCACAGGATCCTTACAGAGGACGAACCCAAACCACAGGAAATGAATTACATATACCGGCTGGAATAAGCTGACAAATAAGGAGTTGCCCCTATGACAAAAAGGACATATATAAGATACGCGGTTTCCTTTGCATTTCTGACAGCCATGCTGATCCTATTGCTTTTCTGGAATATCAATTCGGGCAGCGTCCACCTGTCGGCGGGGGAAATAGGGAAAATACTGACAGATCAAACAGGGGATAGCACCGCCTATCATATTGTATGGGATATACGGCTTCCCAGGATCCTGGCCGTTGTTATTCTGGGAGGGGCATTGTCCGTGTCCGGTTTCCTGCTCCAGACCTTTTTTGCCAATCCCATTGCAGGTCCCTTTGTGCTGGGTATCTCTTCCGGCGCCAAACTGGTGGTATCCCTGCTGATGATCTTCATGCTGGGAAAGGGGATGTCCGTCAGCTCCGCTGCCATGATCCTGGCAGCCTTTGCAGGCGCCATGATCTCCATGGGTTTTGTCCTTCTTATATCCGGCAAGGTAAAGAAGATGTCCATGCTGGTCATATGCGGGGTGATGATCGGTTATATCTGTTCCGCCATAACGGATTTTGCGGTAACCTTTGCTGATGATGCCAATATTGTGAATCTTCACAACTGGTCTATGGGAAGTTTTTCAGGGATGTCCTGGGAAAATATTCGGGTCATGACAGGGGTCGTCCTCCTGTCGCTATTCCTGGTGTTCCTCATGGCAAAACCCATCAGCGCATATCAGCTGGGAGAGGTGTACGCACAGAACATGGGGGTCAATATCCTGAGATTTAGAGTGGCGTTGATCCTGATGTCCAGCATTCTCTCTGCCTGTGTGACAGCATTTGCAGGCCCTATCTCCTTTGTGGGGATCGCGGTGCCCCACCTGGTAAAGAGCCTGTTTAAGACGGCCAGGCCAATCATGGTGATTCCCGGATGTTTTTTGGGCGGAGCGGTTTTCTGCCTGTTCTGTGATCTGGTTGCCAGGACCGTATTTGCGCCCACAGAGCTCAGTATCAGTTCGGTCACGGCAGTGTTTGGCGCGCCCATTGTCATCTATATGATGGTGCGGGGCAGAAAAGGTATGCAGTAGGGTGAAGCTATGCAGTGAGGTGAAGGAGATAATGGCAGAGGATTACATTTTCACAGAAAATATGACAGTGGGTTATGGCAGGATTCCCCTGATCGAACAGATTGAACTCCATGTGAGGCGGGGAGAGATCGTTACCCTGATCGGGCCAAACGGTGCGGGGAAGTCCACGATTTTGAGAAGTATCATCCGGCAGCTGGGCCTTCTTGGGGGGACCGTATACCTGGATGGACAGTCCATGGAGGGAATGACGGAAAAGCAGATCGCAAGACGCATGTCGGTTCTGATGACTGAGCGGATCCGCCCGGAGCTTATGACCTGCAAGGATGTGGTGGGCACGGGCAGATATCCTTACACGGGAAGGCTGGGGATCCTTACGGCTGCGGATCATGAAAAGGTGAGGGAGGCCATGGAACTGGTACATGCCGGGGAATTGGCAGACCGGGATTTTATGGAGATCAGCGATGGACAAAAACAGAGGATCCTTCTGGCGCGCGCCATCTGCCAGGAGCCCGAGGCAATTGTTCTGGATGAACCAACCTCCTTTTTAGATATACGTCATAAGCTGGAACTGCTGACCATCCTTAAAGACCTGGTCCGCGAAAAAAAGGTGGCAGTGCTCATGTCCCTCCATGAACTGGATCTGGCCCAGAAGCTTTCGGATTTTGTTGTATGTGTAAAGGGAAATGCCATTGAACGCTGCGGTACTCCGGAAGAGATCTTTGTGTCTTCCTATATTAAAGAACTTTATGGCATTACCAAGGGAAGCTATCATGCGGAAATGGGCTGTCTTGAGATGGAGCCGGTGAAAGGAGAGCCAAAAGTTTTTGTCATAGGCGGAAACGGAAGCGGTATACCGGTTTACAGGAGACTGCAGCGCCAGGGAATCCCCTTTGCCGCCGGTATCCTTCACGAGAATGATATGGATTATCCCGTAGCAAAGGCCCTGGCATCGGAGGTGATATCAGAAATCCCCTTTGAGCCCATCCGGGATACAACCTACGAGCGGGCAGTCTCTGTGCTAAAATCCTGTGAACAGGTAATTTGCTGCCTTTCCGGGTTTGGGACCCTGAATGAAAAGAACAGGGAGCTGGCTGAAGTGAAAACATGCCTGAAGGATTTGAGAAAGATTTAAAGACCAGAAATTTATGGAAGCTCGATTTTTGTCAAAGACGTGTCGATGGAAAATTTTGGATGGATCGTCCCGTTTGGCTTGACGCATTCATGGGGATATTGTACACTGGTTAATATAGTATTAAGAACTTTGAATACTTGCAACTGTTACTATCAACATTGAATTCTGCAAATGATTAAATGGGGGTATTGGTATGAGACAGGTCTTAATAATAAGTAAACAGCATGAAACCGTAACTGAATTGGCATCGATCATCCGTTCACTGGGATTTAAACATATTGACAGTGCGTCTGACAGTAAGATGGTCCACACAAAGCTTTACCATAATCCGCCCAGTGTTATTATCTGTGACATGGACATGAACCAGGAGGAACTGACTGTAATAAAGAGGATCCTATCAGGTCCGCTTGCCCGTATTGTCCTTATGCTCACGCCAAAATCAAATGCTGATACGCGTTACCTGGAGCAGATGGGCGGCGAGGCGTCACATTTTCTTATGTCGCCCATGGACAAGGGGAAGCTTCATTATGCATTGGACACGATCTTGGGAGCCGAATAGGCTCCCTTTTTTTGATGCCATGCAAGGAATTCTGATGCCTTGGCTTGCGGATTCATGGAATACTCCTCTGCGCGACATGGGAGCATACCCTCTGCGCGATACGGGAAGGATATCCCTCAGCGCGATGTGGGAAGGATATCCTTTATGGCGATCTGGGGATGGTGATACCGGGGGCGGTCTGACAGCGGGCCGCCGATACGGATAGCTTGGCGGGGACACCAGTGAAAGCAGGCCAGGCAATGGATGCAATTCTTTTCCCAGCAGGGAGTGCTGCCTGTTAGGGTGATATTGGAAGCAGGGCATACCCTTTGGCAGATGCCGCACCCGGAACATGCTGCTTGTTCCACATGGAAATGGTTGGGATTTACCACAAGATTAGTGCCGATCATCTTCACGGCCAGAGCCCGCAGACGCTCTGTTGGAAATGCTGCCGGGGGGAAGGCCTGCCTTCGGTTTTTAATAAAGGCGCTGATCTCCTTGATGGAATGGGAAAAAACCTTAAGTCTTTTTTCAGATTCGGCCAGGGGAGTGATCAGCGCATTACCGGGCATGTTCAGGGTGAAGCCGGCGCACAGGCGGTTGCCCTGTTTTTGGAGCTGCTTGTCCAGTGTGGTCAGACTAATGCCGGGAACGCCGTTGCAGGTAGCAATGGCAAATATATAGGCTTCAGGACGGAAGGTCATTTTTTGGATACATGTAAGAAATTCCCTTGGTATATCGGCAAAATAGACAGGAAATATAAAACCCACAGTGTCATCATCCGTATGGATATGGGACATTATGCGGATTTCCCTGAAAGAATACAGGGAGACAGGATCCTGCCTGCCCTGGATAGAGCGGCCGGCCGGTTCCCTGACCAGCTTTTTGGCCGGTTTAACGGCTAGTTCTTTGACCAGTTCCCTGGCGGTAAACAGGCTGTTGCCTGTGGCGGATAGATAATAGATTTTCATGGTTGCGCCTCCTTGTTTAAGTGATACGCAACCATTATACAGGTTGTACTATGGTACAATGTCAAGAAGTTTTTTTCGTAAGTGTCCGAAAGGCTTGGAAAACGGGACATTCCTCAGGTGTATCCAGATGCCCCTTTATGTCCATCAGATTTTCCTTGGTCCGATCCAGGGCCTTTTTCTTTTCCTCTACCTCTGCCAGCTTTTCTTCTATAATATGCTCCAGATCGACCGTGTCAATGGTCGGACCTTGCAAATGTGAAAATAGTTCTTTGATTTCCCGCAGGGAAAAACCGGCCTCCTTGGCTGTGGAGATAAAATCCAGCAGAACCAGGGTCTCGGACGGATAGGCCCGGTATCCGTTGGCTTCACGCCCGGCTTTTGGAATCAAACCGCTGTTCTCATAGTATCTCAGAGCTTCTCTGTTCAGACGGGCTGTTTTTGCCAGCTGTCCTCTTGAATACGTTTCCATGTAAATGTTTCCTTTCCATATTATTTAGTTTCCCATTGTCCCTTCCCCGGATACCGGGGGGCACAGATACTTGCGGATCAGAAAGATGATGCCCACGGCAGTTACCCCCATCAAGGTTTCCAGGGAACCTGAATGTACCACCACCATTTCCCTGGCAATGGCAAACAGCAGCACCTCCACCACGGCTTCCGGTGTGTGTTTTACCAGCATTTTTACAAATTCGATCCCCACCACCAGGGACAGGGCATCGCCCAGCGACTGATTCAAATCCAGCAGCCGGGGATTGCTTATAAGTGTGCCGGTCAGGTCCACTGCCAGAAGCAAGGCCCCTACCAGGATGGCTGCCAGCAGGATTGCTCCCACACAAAGTTCCAGAAGGGACGATAGTTTGGTGTAGAGAGCAGCTATGTTATGGTTCATGTTTTACCTCGTTCGCTGTGTGCTTATATGGGTCTTACAGGACCGGTGCCGGCGCCGTTTCCCAGTTTGGCGCAGGCCTGGGCAATGTTTAATGCATGGTCGCCGATTCTCTCGTAATCCGTGAGGATTTCAGAGTATAGAATGGATGTCTCCACATGGCAGGTCCCATTTCCCATCCGTTCGATCTGGTTGGCCCGAAAGAGCATGGTCTTATTGTCAATATCCTCTTCCAGGGCAGATGCCTGGCTTAACAGGTTTTGGGGAGTCAGCCGACTGGTATTGCAGATCAAGTGCATGGCAGCCATGGCGGTATCCCTCATTTCCTTCAGCTCCACATGGGCCTGGGATGTCAGTTCCAGGCCGCGTTCCATCATGGTCTGGGCGTACTCGGCAATATTGACGGCATGATCGCCGATCCGCTCCACATTACCGATAATAGTGAACATCCGGCGCAGTGCATCCACCTCCGAGGGAGAGTTTTCTATGGTAAGAACCTTGGAAATGCGCCGTGATAAACGTGCATTAAAGAGATCGATCTCTTCCTCCCGTGCAGTGATTCGTTCCAGTTCTTCCGTATCCTTATCATCAAAAGCCAGGAATCCTTTTTCTACATTTTCAACAGCCAGGCCCAGCATCTGGTTGATGTCTTCCATCAGCTGCTTCCGTGCAATAACGGATACGCCAAGAACATGTTCGGAGGCCAGCAGCTCTTCAAACCAGCGCTCCTCGTCTGCAGGCTGCTGCGGTCGGTCCGGCAGAAGCTTTTCGGAAATATGCGCAAGCTGGGTGCCAAAGGGCAGCAGCAACAGGGTTGTCACAATATTAAACAGGGTATGTACATTGGCGATCTGTGCCGCGGGGTTGCTGGGAGTAAATGCCGCCATCCATGCAGTAAATGGAGTTATGATGCAGACAGCGGTGAACAGGGCGGTCCCGATGATATTAAACATCAAATGAATCAGTGTGGTGCGTTTGGCATCACGGTTTGCGCCAATGGATGCCAGAGCAGCCGTGATACAGGTGCCGATGTTCTGTCCGAACAGTACAAACACGGCACTGTCCAGCCCGATCAGGCCGCTTACGGCCAGAGCCTGGAGAATACCTACGGATGCAGAAGAGGATTGGATGATAGCGGTGAACACAGCGCCGGCCAGAATACCCAGGAAGGGATTGGAAAATTTTGTCATCAGACGCACGAACGCTTCCGATTCCCTTAAAGGTATCATGGCGGCACTCATCATTCCCATGCCCAGGAAAAGGATACCCAGGCCGGCCACAATTCCTCCTGCAAACTGCACTTTTTTCTTTTTGACAAATAAAATAAGCCCAACGCCCACAAAGGCGATCAAGGGGGCGATCGCCCCGATATCAAGTGCAATCAGCTGTCCGGTGATAGTGGTTCCGATATTGGCGCCCATGATGATCCAGACAGCCTGTTTCAGTGTCATGAGCTGGGAATTGACAAAGCCAACCACCATGACTGTGGTGGCGGATGAGGACTGGATGATGGCCGTGATCCCGGCGCCCACGCACACGCCCAGAAAGCGGTTGGCGGTCAGCCGTTCCAGGATTTGTTTCATACGGTTCCCCGCAGCGGCCTCCAGATTGGTGCTCATCATCTGCATTCCATATAAGAATAGCGCAAGACCACCCAGCAGGCTGAAAAACGATTCGATTTTCAAAGTAATATCCCTCCTACGTAAATTAAAAGTCTGTATTTATACAAAAAGACATAGCCTGCATTGGTACATAAATGCAGGTTATGTCTTTTGATTTTTTTGATTTCATCTGTCCATCTGTGATGTATATGAAGATGTGGCCAGCGTCACTTACGGCGTTGTCCATAAGTATATCATTTCCTTTCAGTTTAAAATACAGAGAATGATCCTGTTCTGATGGAATTATATGAGGGACAGGAACAGATGTCAACATCAGGTCCCCAATATTAACAACACTTTAATGTTGGGTGATTTTCAGAAGGTAGGAATTAGTACTAAAATGGTTGGAAAGGGTAGGATCTATGAGGGTTTTCTGGGACCGGGCGGCCTTCTTGAATCTACCGCCTTCTACTGGGAGACCAGGGGCTGGCAGACACGTCAAAGCCACAAATCTATCTTAAAAGGAATTGTAAAAATGCCGGCAAAATATTTTTGGTAGTAAAATGTATCTTATGGGTGGTCAACTCCGGGGAGTATGAAGAAACTGTGTTTTTCAGGTTTATTTCAGGTTGATGTGGTATTTATTATATATACCCTCAGTGGACAAAAGGAGGAAGCGATATGACAATTTTAAAACCATTGACAGCAATTACAGCCATGGCCCTGGCGCTGTCCGTTCCGATGACCTCACTGGCAGCATCCAAGATCAGCAGTGTGTCCTTAAAGATATCCTCAGAGATCGAGGCAGGGGACAGCGGCAGCGATGTGGAAGTGACTACCAGTTCCAGCAAGTATGATGTGTCTGATACGGAAGTGACCAACGAGCCGGATGACGAGTGGGAGGACGGGGATAAGCCCAAGCTGAAGGTGACGCTGACAGCGGATGACGACTATACCTTTGCATCAGGATTTTCCAAAAGCGATGTCAGCTTAAGCGGTGATGACGGTAAGGTGACTTCCGTGAGCCGCAGCAGTGATGAATTGGTGGTATACATCACCCTGGATGCGCTGGACGGGGATGATGGGGATTACGATCTGGATGTAAGCGGCCTGGAGTGGAGTGAATACGATGGGACTGCCGACTGGGACGAGGCGGAGGATGCGAAGCGGTATGAAGTGCGTCTGTACAGAGGAAGCAGCGCCGTAACCTCGGTTTTGACCACCTCGGATACCAGCTATGATTTTTCTTCCTACATCACAAAAAGCGGTTCTTATACCTTTAAGGTACGGGGGGTTTACAGCGCTTCCTATAAGGGAAGCTGGGAGGAATCCGATTCCTGGTATGTATCTTCAGATGAAGCGGAAGAGATAAGCGCAGGCAGCAGCTTGGGCAGCCCTTCCGGCACAAGTGACGGCGCCTGGCTGAAGGATGACGTGGGATGGTGGTACTGTAATGCCGATAAAAGCTATACGGTCAGCAATTGGCAGTATATCAATGGTTATTGGTATTATTTCAACGAGTACGGATACATGGTAACAGGATGGGTTTCCTGGAATTCCCAGTGGTATTACTGCAGTGAATCGGGCGCAATGCTTTCCGGCACCACCACACCGGATGGTTATTATGTGGGGAGTGATGGGGCCTGGGTGCAGTAATTTAATTTTTTTAAATAATAAAGGGATCGTAAATAAGCGCTTAAGTTGTTGCTATGTGTAGTAACACTTTCAGCGCTTTTCCTTTTTGATCCTTATTTTAAATCCGATTCCCCCGCCAACCTGAATGATATAATCAATCCCTCCGTCATATGATAGATAATAAATAATGCATTCGGGTGTGCGATGTTGAAAGAAACAGGTTATGACCGGGAGGCGGCTTTACAATACGCCAGGCAGTGGGCTATGGGAAGAAATCCGCGCTATTTGGATTTTGAACATTTGGGAGGAGACTGCACTAATTTTGCGTCCCAGTGTATTTATGCGGGGAGCAGGGTTATGAATTATACCCCCACCTTGGGATGGTATTATAACAGCAGTTCAGACAGAAGTCCAAGCTGGACAGGAGTGGAGTATCTTTACCGCTTCCTGGTAAAAAACAGATCCGTAGGTCCTTACGGGGCAGTGACTGATGAGGGCGGGGTGCAGCCGGGGGATATTGTGCAGTTGGGCAACAGAAACGGGTATTACCATAGCCCGGTCATTGTCGCCGTGGAAGGTGGGCACATCCTGGTGGCAGCCCACAGTTATGATGCGTATATGCGCCCGCTGGATTCCTACGTGTATGAACAGGCGCGTTTTATCCACATACAGGGGGCGCGCAAATGGTAAGTGACAGCATCGTTGAACTTTTGTCTTTTCTGTGTTATGATTGAAAGGTATCAACATGAACAAGGTTGGAGGGAAGCCCAGGAGATAAAGGGGGTGGGAGGATGGCACAGCCAGGCGGGGGAGGAATGGAAGTATTTCCGGCATCCAGCTTAAGCAGCTCCGGGATTTTTGAACCTGCAAAGGCTTTTAAGTGAATGCATGTCCGGCATTCCTGAGAATAGATAGGATCAGATAGTGAATTACGGCTGGGAGGAAGCATTGAGATGGCTGAACTGGAAATTGAAACAATGGAGGATAATGAGGGTCAAATGGAAGGCCGGGCAGCAGGCCCTATGGCAGACAGGGCAACAGGACCGGCAGCAGGACTGGCAGCAGGCCCCATGGCAGGCTATGAATACAGCACACTGATGCATCTGTTGGGAGTCAGTGTGAGCAAACATCTGTTGGATGAACATTTTACCCTGGTTTGGGCAAATGAGTATTACTATAAACTCATCGGCTGGCCAAAAGACGAATATGAGGCAAGGTTCCATAACCGGCCCGACCTCTATTATGAGAATGACCAGGCTGAGTGGAATGAACTTTCGCAGACCGTGCTCAATGCCATCGCGGCCCATCAGACCGGATATCAGATGGTGTCACGGATCCGCCGCAGAAATGGAGATCATGTGTGGGTGCAGTTTTCAACCAGGTTTGCAGACGAATATATCGATGGATACCAGGTGGCCTATTCTGTACTTACCAATATTGATAAAGTGGTGCACATGCAGAAGGAGCAGTCCGTTACATACGAAAGCCTGCCGGGATTTGTGGCCAAATATCAGGTCCGGCAGACAGGGGGAGATGTTAACCTCACCTTGCTGGAAGCAAATTCCCGTTTTTTGGAATACTTTGGGAAAGATGGCAACCGCGTCACAAGCTCTTTATACAGGAAGAATATACAGGATAACATTGAAACCATTAATGAGTATAGGGCAGACATGCTTTCAGGCGCACCGCTCCATTTTGTCATGCATGTGGAGAGCAGATATGGACAGGCTCTGTGGCTTCAGATCAATGCCACCTGTGTGGACTGGCAGGAAGGATGCCCGGTTTACCTTGCGATCTTCATTGATATCACGGATGTGACGGAGATGAGAAGGATGCAGAAAAAGCTGACCGAACAGACAGAAGCCCTGAGGGATGCTCTGACTGTGGCGGAGCGGGCGAACCGCGCCAAGTCGGACTTCCTTTCCCGGATGAGCCACGAGATCCGTACCCCTATGAACGCGATCATTGGTATGACCACCATTGCTGCCGCATATATAGAAGAACGCCAGAGAGTAGAAGATTGTCTGGAGAAAATCGGATATTCATCCAAGCACCTGATGTCCCTGATCAACGACATTCTGGATATGTCCAAAATTGACGAGGGTAAAATGCAGATCGCCCATGAAGTATTTAACCTGGAAACAGTGGCAGAGTCCATTACTTCCATTATTTATCCCCAGGCATTGGAAAAGGGGCTGGCCTTTACCGTTCCGCTGGTGGAACTTACAGATACCGTTCTGGTGGGGGACGCCCTGAGACTGAACCAGGTGCTGCTCAACCTTTTATCCAATGCACTTAAGTTCACACCCGGGGGAGGTACCATACGTATGGAGATCCGTCAGCTGCAGCATGCGGGCACCAGGGCGCGCATGCGGTTTACAGTCGGTGATACCGGTATCGGCATGAGCCGGGAGTTTATGGAACGGCTGTTCACACCCTTTGAGCAGGAGAGCGCGTCCACGGGAAAGAGGTTTGGCGGAACCGGCCTTGGAATGGCGATCACCAAAAACCTGGTCACACTGATGGGAGGGACGATCTCTGTAAAAAGTGAGGTGGAAAAGGGGACGGCATTTACTGTGGAACTGGATTTTGAAGTTCCGGAAGGGGAGTGCGGTATACAGGCCCAGAAGCAGCCTGCTCTGGAGTCCCTGAAGGTGCTGGTTTCTGATGATGACAGGGACAGCTGTACCCATACATCTCTTTTGCTGAAGAATCTGGGCATTCAGGCGCATTGGGCCATGACCGGTGAGGAATGTGTGAAAAAGGTTGGGGAAGCGCACCGGGTCGGACAGGACTATGACGTGTGCCTTATTGACTGGAAGATGCCTGATATTGACGGCATAGAGGTGACCCGGAGGATCCGGGAACTGGTGGGTAAGGATACCACCATCATTATCATTACAGCCTATGACTGGAGCATGATCGAACAGCGTGCAAGGGAGGCTGGCGCCAATGCCTTTTTGGCAAAACCTATTTTTGCGTCCACACTTTATAATACCCTGCTCACGGTGACTGGGATCAACAAGGCGGTGATGATCCCCGCCCCTGGGGGTCATCCCAATCACCCGGAACTGGCAGGCCGCCACGTACTTCTGGCAGAGGATAATGACCTTAACAGGGAAATTGCCGTGGAACTTCTGAAGATGACAAGCATTACAGTGGATTACGCGGAAAATGGCAGAGAAGCATTGGAAAAATTCCTGTCCCAGGGGGACCTGTATGACCTTATTCTGATGGATGTGCAGATGCCTGTGATGGATGGATACCAGGCAACGGAAGCCATCCGCAGATCCGGCCGGCCCAGGGCGCAGACCATACCCATTATAGCCATGACCGCGGACGCATTCCACGAGGATGTGGTACAGGCCCTGGCAGCAGGGATGGATGGGCATTTGTCCAAGCCCATTGACCCAAACCTGCTGTATCAAACCCTTGCTGATATGTTAAGTAAAAATGATTAAGGCTCCAAATATTTCTTGATCTCCTGCATCATAGCCGGAATGTCCAGCGGTTTTGCTAAATGGCTGTTCATTCCGGCTTTTTTAGCCTCCTCCATGTCCTCTGCAAAGGCATCTGCCGTTATGGCAAAGATGGGGATGGCGAGGGCATCGGGGCGGTCCATGGTACGGATCTGCCTGGCCGCGTCATAGCCGTTCATAATGGGCATCTGTATATCCATCAGTATCAGGTCAAAATACCCGGGAACCGACTGGGCAAAAAACTCCACACATTCCTGACCATTGACAGCTGTCTCTACCTGAGCGCCCGCACTTATGAGCAGTTCAAGGGAAATTTCCCTGTTCAATTCATTGTCCTCTGCCATGAGGATCCTTCTGCCGGTAAGGTTTACTCTGTCATCCTGCCATTGGGGATACCCGTCCTCATGGAGGACATGCTGCCGGATACAGTGGTAGAGGGTGGATTTAAAAAATGGTTTCTGGATAAATCCATTGACCCCTGCTTCCATGGCCTCCTTTTCAATGCTGATCCAGTCGTAAGCTGAGACAATGATCACAGGCAGGTCATATCCCGCCTGGAGGCGGATGGCCTGTGCTGCCTGTACCCCGCTTAGATCCGGCATTTTCCAGTCCAGCAGGGCCAGATCGTAATCCCTGCCCTCAAGGTGGGCAGCCACTGCTTTTTCCACAGCCTCCTGTCCGCTGGATGTGATGTCCGCAGTCATTCCCAGTTCCTTAAGAAATTCGCTGGCAGAACGGCAGGTATCTGAGTCATCATCCGCCACAAGGATCCGGATGCGGGGCAATGACATATCCGGCAGGGCAATACCGGAGGGAATGGGCAGATCCAGGTCAACCGTGAATACGGAACCCTGTCCGGGCCGGCTTTCCACAACTATGGTGCCATCCATCCTGTCCACGATCATCTTTGTAATGGCCATTCCAAGGCCGGTGCCCTCTATCTTATTGACCCGGTCATCATGTTCACGGGTAAAGGAGTCAAAAATATGTTCCAGGAATTCCGGGCTCATGCCTATACCGGTATCTGACACACGGAATCTGAGATGAGCCAGGCCTTGACGGCGGGAAGGAAGCTCTGTCACGTCCACGCTGACGGACCCGCCCTCAGGGGTGAATTTTACCGCGTTGGAGAGCAGGTTCAGCAGGATCTGGTTTAGGCGGAGGGAATCAAAACACAATGACTCATGTTCGATCCCGTGGAGCCGTATATCAAAGGTCAGGTTCTTGGCAGCGGCGGAGGGCTGGATGATGCCCACAAGGCTGGTAAAGAGAGGCTCCAGGGAAGCGGTCTCCTGGTTCAGCACCATTTTCCCGCTTTCAATCTTAGACATATCCAGTATATCATTGATCAGTCCCACCAGCAGCTGGCCAGAAAGCCCAATCTTCTTCAGGTAATCACTGACCTTATCCGATTCATGGATATGATCCATGGCCAGCCTTGTCATTCCAAGGATGGCGTTCATGGGCGTCCGGATATCATGGGACATATTGGAGAGAAAACGGCTTTTAGCCGCATTCGCACTTTCCGCAGCCTTTCGGGCATTTTCCTCAGCCAAGAGGATCCTGCGGGCGGAATTACGGTAGATCATAAAAAATGCTCCCATGACAGAGGCACATGCAAAGATCAGAAAAAGAAACAGCAGGGAATCCTGGACAATGCTGTTTGCCTGCTCCATGATGACCCGGTTGGGGATGATGGAGACCACGTACCAGTCCGGAACCTGTTCCATGGGGACATAGCAGAATACATAGTCCTCCTTCTGGTACCGGAACCGGGCAGCGCCCCTTCGGCTGTTTTCCAGGGAAGCCTGGAAAGAATCAATTTCCCGGGAATCATTGCCCTGCAGGTCGATGATGTCAAAAAGGTTCTGGAAGGTGCGGTTGCTGTTGCGGTGTTGGGAGCGGATCAGTATATCCCCTTCCCGGTCCACCACGTAGGAGAATCCGGTATTGTTGTAAAAGGAAAGGGAGAACCGGTCTGCAATCTCCGACAGGGGCTGCGTTTTCTGGACAAAACCCTGAGAGCCGTCCGGCCATAAAAAACGTTCATAATACGCAAGGGTCCATACCCCTGTGCGTCCGTCCAGGAACGGCTTGCGGATTCCGCTGCCCTGAAGGCCCCTGAATATCTCCAGTTGATCCGGGTCCAGCGGCCATTCCCCTTCCAGCTGCGGTGTGTAGACGGTACCCGTATCCAGATTCACACAAAAGCAGGAGGAATTACCGGCACCGGCAAGTAGCAGCTTTTCATGGAGTTTATCCTCGTGAAAGGAACTCTCAGCGGCCAGGTCGGCGGCCAGCCAGTGGACCATCTCCTTATCCTTTTCCAGATAAGTATCAAGGGCATGACGGCCCTGGACCGTTACCTCCAGGATATCGGTCACGGATTTATTCCACAGGGCACGCTGTACGGAGGTAATATAATAAAGGCCTCCCGCAAGGGTCACGGCCACGGATAGGCATACCAGGATGATATTCCTTTTTTGTCCCTTTTTCATGATGCATCATCCCCCTGCTTTTCATTGTTCCAGGCCTCGGTCAATCCCTCCATGTGGGACACAGCCAGGTCCGCGCTGCCGCCCTCCAGCATGGTCCGGATACACTGGCGGGACATATCCCAGATTGGAAACTTCAGATTATCGTCAGAGCCGATCACACTGCGGCCATTGGTAAGGTAAGGGCCGATGGGCTGGATGGCTGCATCCTCCGCCAGCCGGTTTTCCTTCAGAGGACTGAAGGAACTTTGGCTGTCCACAAATTCCCACAGGACTTCGCTTTGAGTCAGATATTCCACAAACTCCATGGCCTCTTTCTGATGAGGGCTGTCCCCATTGATGCTGACACGGGTGTCCACATTGATGACAAGCACGCATCCATCATCCATAACAGGGTAAGGATGCACCTCAAAGCGGAAGCCGGGGTCCAGTTCACGCAGGCGTGTTACTGCCCAGGCTCCGGTGAGCATAAAGGGCTGCTTTCCGCTGGAAAACAGTACCAGATCATCCTTGGTCTTAGTGGTGGCAAGGGCTTCCTGGCGGTCGACCCACCCCAGGTCCAGCATCTGCTGCACAAGCTCAAATCCCGGACGCAGGGCTTCTGCCAGGCTGGTTTCCCCGCTGTTAAAGCGCGCCAGCCGGGAGACTGTATCCTGGGTCTGGTAGCAGGGGAGCAGGGATTTTGCGATCACAATGGTTTTTAGTGAGATGTCATTGTTTGCAACAATAGGTGTAATGCCCCGGGAGACAAAGTAGTTGCAGACATCCTCAAACTCCGTCAGGTTTTCCGGAACCTTTTGGCCATGTTCCTTCAACAGATCCAGGTTGCAGTACAGGCCAAAGGCGGAGATGGAAGTGGGAAGGTAATGAATGGTTCCATCCACAGTCATCTGGCTTTTGGCCAGGTCGCTGAAGTCATCAAGGGTGGAAATGCCGGAAAGGTCAGCCAGTCTGCCGCTGCCGCCCAGGTTCAGGACATGCTCGTGGTCTACCATGAAGATATCATCCCCATTTCCGGTGTCCAGCCTTTTGTCCAGGACTTCAAAATATTCCGGGCTTTTGATGCCGTCATAGGAGATAGAAATATGAGGATATACATCCATAAAACCGTGAAGTGCATCTTCAATTGCCATTACATTAAGTGCTTCATATTTATAACCGAAAAAAGTCAGCGGGATCATCGGTCCATCATCGGTTCCGGTACTGTCAAAAACAATATTTTCCCCCTGGTCTGCAGTGCATCCGCACATTGCGCCAACTGTCAGGATCGTGGATAAAGCGGCCGCCAGGGCCGTGGTCAGGATGTTTGCAAAGGAGCGCCTTTGTCTTTTCATATTCTTCCCCTTAGAGTTTCCCCTCATGTTTTTCTCATTTAAGTATAAACCTCATTGTATCACGATATCCGCGGCTGTACAAGGGGATTTGGATATGATATGAACAGAGTGCAAGGACGGCCTGGCAGATGACCGGGGATACCGGCCGGCAGGCGTTAAGGTGTTAAGATTTGAGATGTGAAGATTTAAAATATGAAGATGTATTGTATCAGGACAAGAAGGCGCGGACCTGCTGTTCCTCCTGTTCCCAGAGATGCTTCAGTTCGGAAGAAAACATTTCCGGTCTTTCCTCCTGGAGAAAGCTTGTAAGCCGGGATACACAGTCCCTGTACTCGGCATGTAGGCGGCGGTTTTTTAACCGTGATAATATCAGTGGATATTTCCATACCATCAGGACCTTGATGCTGCCATAACACTCCCGCACCGTGGAAAGGGGGCAGTGATCCTCTATGAATGTGAGGCATGCCTCAAAACACAGGTAGCTTTTTTCTTCTGACTGCAGAAACAGGAAATGTCTGATCAGGGCAGCTCGTTTTGCAGGGTCAGCTGATTCCCAGGTACACAGGAATATGTTTTGGACGGTCAGGTGCAGCAGCTGCAGGCTCTCCACATAAAGCCGGATTCCCTCACGGATGGAGGATCTGGAAAGATCAATGTCGGCCGGCTCCATACAGACCAGGGTTCCTTTCCCGTGGTAGGACCTGGTCATACCAAGCTCTTCCAGCAGCCCCAATGTCCGGCGCACGGTCATCAGAGGGATTCCATACCGGTCCACCAATTGGGGAAGGGACGGAAGATAGGTGCCTTGGGGGTAGGTGCCTTTTAGGATCTCCCGGATGAGCAGGGAGGCAAAGGAGTAGCGAAGCTGGGGCCTTTGCCTGTAAATGTTCCAGTGGAATGGAATTGGCGCGGCATCCTTTAGCCCGGGGTCCAGGGACATTTCGTCCATAAAAGCAAACAGAGCCTGAAGGGATCTGCCGTAGGAGTGAGCTGCCTCGGCGCGCAATGCCTCAATGGTCTCCTCACGGGAGAAGCCGGCCAGTTCCTTTCTGCCAGTCAGTGTCTCCATCCCATTGGTAAGGTAGGGAAAGCGGAGGTAGCGGACGGTTTCCCATAAAAGATTCATGGCCAGCCGGTTGTCCAGGGCGCCCACTGCCAGCAGATAGAATTCCACGGGTATGGATACCATGTTTAACGAGGGGTCCATGATACCGCGGCGAAGGGATTCCCAGTCATTGTCATCCCATTTGCGCAGCCCCTCTTTCCAGAGGGGTTCCAGGAGATAGGAGCCGGATTGGGAAATGCCCAGGATCCCCTCCCTTCTGGGTATGAAATATTCGGCAGCATTTTTTTTCATCTGGCCGGGGGACAGATCATAGGTCACAACCGCAGCTTTTCTGGCATCGACTTTTATCAGTTCCTCCTGCTCCAGCATGGACAGTGCGGAGCGTATGGTGGTGGGGGCCAGATGGAAGATATCAGATATTTTTGGAATGGATGGGAGCTTGTCACCGCAGGTATAACAGCCCAGGAGGATCCGGGCTTCGTAATATTCGTATACAAGTCTGTACAGACCATTGTCTTTTTTCATGTCATCACCTCGTTTCTCTATTTTATCACAAGGTTTTTCCCGTTTCTATCATATTCTTTATCTTCCCGCAAAAGCCTGATATTCAGTGCTGTATTATTCCCCCCACATCTGCTATAATGAAATCCGGGATTTTTAAGTCCGGTTAAAAAAAACGCAATAAAGATGGGGGATTGAGAAACAATGGCATCAGTTTTGGGAATCGATATAGGCACATCAAGCGTAAAGGTCATGCTGTTGGACGTTGAGAGAGGTGTGATCGGAGTTGAGAGCAGGGGCTATGATGTTTTGATCCCTCAGATCGGTTACGCGCAGCAGGATCCGGATACGTGGTGGGAGGCGGTGATTTCCTGCCTCTCCCGTCTTAGGACCCGATACAGCAGGGAATACCGAGAGATCGTCAGTGTGGGGCTTTCCGGGCAGATGCACGGACTGGTCATGGTGGACAGGAAAGGAAAGCCGGTGCGGCCGGCTATCCTCTGGCTGGATCAGAGGACAAAAGAGGAATGCGGGGAGCTGGACCGGATACTTTCAACGCAGCTGAAAGCAGATGTGCTGCGCAACCGGATTTTTACAGGATTCGCCCTTCCCTCCCTGCTCTGGGTAAAGAAACATGAGCCGGAATGTTTCAGGAACATCCATAAGGTCATGCAGCCAAAGGACTATATCCGTTATAAACTGACAGGGATGATGGGAGCGGAGGTCACGGATGCCTCCGCGACCCTGATGTTTGATGTGGTAAAACGCGATTGGGCGTGGCCTGTGATCGATCTGTGCGGGTTTCCCAGGGAACTATTTCCCCAATGCCATGAATCAGGGGAGATCCAGGGACCGGTGGACAGGGAGTGTTCTGAACTTACAGGCATCAGCCCCCGGGTCCAGGTCATTTACGGCATGGGTGACCAGCAGGCCCAGAGTATAGGAAACGGGGTTTTTAGGGAAGGGATGTTTATCTGCAATGTGGGAACCGGAGGGCAGGTATCTGCTTTTTCCAATGACCCTGTGTATGATGCCGGGTTCCGGACCCAGACCTTCTGCCATTGCACCGGGAAAGCGTATACCATATATGGAGCGATCCTGAACGCAGGAATGTCCCTTAAGTGGCTGAAGAACAATATACTCGGCGAATCAGACTACGACAGGCTCAGCCGCATGGCGGGGAGTGTGCCTGCCGGAAGCGGGGGGCTTATCTTCCTGCCCTATCTTACAGGGGAGAGGACGCCCCACATGGATGCGGATGCCAGGGGAATGTTTTTTGGACTGCATCTTGCCCATACGGGCAGCCATATGGCAAGGTCTGTGATGGAGGGGGTGGCATTTGCCCTGAGGGACTGCATGACGATCCTGGAGCAGGTGGGAGGTAGCTGCAAAGGGATGATCTCCTCCGGCGGCGGGGCAGCCAGCCCTGTATGGCTGCAGATCCAGGCAGATGTCCTGGACAAAGAGATCCATGTCTGCAGCGTATCGGAGCAGGCCTGCCTGGGGGCGTGTATGCTGGCCGGAGTATCCGCCGGGGTGTTGGACAGCCTTGAGGCAGCAGCAGCGCGTTTTGTGTCATACGGCGATACCGCATATCAGCCCATGCCGGAACATGTAAAACTGTATGACGGTATGTATGAAACATATGGCAGGCTTTATGAGCAGGTAAAGGAACTGCAGGTGAAAACAGTGTGACACGGCATGACCTGACACGGCTCTTAGCCTATTCGTCTTCCGCTCTCATCACGGTCACATATCCATCGACTTCCCCCAGCATCACATATCCCTGCTGGCTGCAGTCCTCCAGTATGTCCTCCTGGTCCTTCTGATATCCGGGCCTCCTGTCTATTACCACATACTGGGCGGAGTGACTGCTGTCGATCATATAGATCTCGTCCCGTCCGGATAATTGAGGGATAAAAAAGGTGGAGGAGCGCACGGACGCCTCCTGTGGGATCTCAGAGAGCAGATCTCTGGCAAGGGCTGCGCTTTCATGGCTGCGGGCATAGGTGCGGACATAAAACAGCCGGCTCTCGGCAATGATGCCGGTAAAGATAAGGCCGCACAACAGGCCCCAGACCAACAGATGAAAATTTAAGCCCAAGGCCGAAGGCCGGGATTCCAAGCCGCTGGATGAACGCCGGGACTTTACGTACAGGAACCTGTCCTGTCCCCTCCAATCGCGGAAATTCACAGCGGCCAGATAGATCAGCAGGGCGCCGGAACCGTAGGTATACTGGTAATGGATGGAGTGCTGGTACTTATAGTTGGACATCAGGTTGATGAGCAGGAAGGGAATCAGCAGCGGCCATTTTCTCCAGTTCTTTGTGAGGAGGGGCAGAAAGCCCAGGGGAAGGAGCATCTGAAGAAAGAAAACCACCTTGTCCTTAACTGCGATCTGTGACAGCACATAGGCGGGATTGACCAGTATGGTCTTAAACATGCTTATAAGGCCCAGGCGTTTGTCTGAGATGAAGTTGTCAAACCGGTTGATCATGGCACCGTCCCCAAATTGGTTGATGTACCAGATGGCCATACAGAAATACAGGCAGGAACCCACAAAGATGAGCGCTCCGTACCGGCGCTGTCTTTTACAGAAAAACGCGTAAAGACCTATACATGCCGCGTAAACCGGGGCATCCTCCTTTACCAGGAGCAGGAGGCACACCATGGCTGTCATGGTTTTGAACCGCCCTGTTTCCAGAAAATAAAAGCACCACAATATGATGACGGCGAGAAACTTATTCTCATGGAAATCGTAAAAACATCCCCCCATGAATGCGGGATACAGACAGTATGCCAAGCCAAAGCACAGGGTCTGGATATGGGAAAAACCAAAGGCCCTGGTCAGGAGATACAGGGGAACCATTCCGCTGATGACCAGGAGCGCCTGAAGCACCAGCAGGGTTTCCGGGCGGGGGACCAGCTTATAAAAAGGCAGCAGCACATAAAAGACAGGGGACAGATGCACTGCAAAATGGGATAAAAGCCCATCCCGCTCACAGGTGGTCAGAGGTTCCCACAGCTTATCCATGTAATAATACATCTGGGAAAATATTCCGAAATCGTAGGCGGATGCGTAATTGAGACGGTAGCGCAGAACCGTCATGGACGCAGTAAACAAAAACCACAGCAGGGCGGCACCTGCCAGGATGATGGGGAGTGTTCGGCCGGTCAGCCATTTATCTGTCCGTTCTCTCATTGGTTGAAATCCATTCTGTTATATTTGTTCTGGGTCTGCCCTGGCCTTAGCCGGGGCGTGTGCCTCTTACAGGATAACGCTGCCCTGAAGGGCCAGTGCTGCGATGTAGATAGCCGTGCTGGGAACCAGGGAAACATGCCTGGCGTTTGAACCGGTTAAAATAAGGTATGGAAACGCCATACACAGATAGATCCCCATCCAGATCCCTAAGAAACTTTCCAGGGATATCTGCCTTACAAAGTCCAGGGTAATGAACGGGACATGGCTGCCCAGCAGGAACATGGTGTTTGTTAAAAGCCAGCTGGCAATGCCAAGCCTGACCAGGTCCGTACCGTACTGCTTTAGCTTGAAACAAAGTTTTTTCATATGTATCATACCCGGATTCCTCCTTTTAAGCTGTGTGTACTCCCGGAATCTCCGAGAGTACACCTGTATACTAATCACTTCAACTTTAAATGTAAAGACAGGGGATGCAACTGTAAGAAAAATTAGAAAAGCCTTAAGAATTTGCATGAGGGAAAATAGAAGAATTCAGTAAGAAACTGGTTTCGGTTGATAGTTGGTAAAAATTGGTGTATCCTTAAAACGTGGGAGGCAGCGGGATCTCTATTCACTGGACGAAGTGGCCGGCAGGATAATGGAGGCCAAATCAGCCATACTTATCTATAAAAGAGATAAGGAGCTGAGAGGAACAATGACGGAACAGGATACCATAAAACTGCTGTGTGAGTGTGATGCGGGAACCCAAATGGGCGTTGCATCGCTGGATGAAGTGCTGGATTATGTTTCCAATAAGGAATTTAAGCAGTATTTGCTGGATTGCAAAGAGGATCACCAAAAGGTAAAAGAGGAAATACGATCCCTGCTGGCTGAACATCACCATGAGGGAAAGGCGCCGGGCCCTATGGCCAAAAGCATGTCATGGCTCAAGACGAATGTGAAGCTGGTCCTGAATGAATCAGATGAGACCATCGCGGACCTGATGACGGATGGGTGTAATATGGGGATCAAGTCCCTTAACAAATATCTGAACCAATATAAGGCAGCTGATGAAAAATCCAGAGCCATGGCGATCCGTCTCATCGGCCTGGAAGAGGGACTGGTGAAGGATATACGGGTGTTTTTATAACAGGATGCGGGACATGTGAGCGGCAGTACATGTCCTGTTTCCTACATAGTGCACTCCCGGAAACTCAGCCGCAAAGATGGGCCGAGGAGACTTAGAGAGTACACCATATTTGAACGGAGGAAAAAAAGATTGTCTACAGAATATTACATTTCTAACCGCAGAAAACGGGAAGAGATACTGGCATTTAACCGGTTTTGGGAAGAAAAACTCATTCCGGGGATCAAGGAACAGATCAATGAATATTGCGGAGAGGCCAACGGGATCCATGTGAACATGGGATTTGCGGAACGGGTCATGGAGGATGAGATCTCTAAAATTTGCCATGCGCCAGGAGATTCGCAGAGCTATGAGACCGCGCTCGGTTCATCCAGGTGGAATGGCAAAAGGACTCTTTTCCAGTGGGAAGGGTCTTATGTGGATGACCATATTATCAGGGATGAGGGCAGCCTGGTGGATTTCTTTTCCCATCAGGCGAATCAGGATCATTATTGTATTGTGGATGAACATGGCACCGAATATTCCATTGAAGATTTCTTGAAAAAGATCAAGTACAGCGGCGCATAGGGAACGGATATGCTTATGGACACAACCCCCCCGGCGTGATACAATGATAGTCAGAGTGTGCGTGAAAGCGGGTTCAGGACACATTTCAGGATATATTTCAGGATATCCAATAAGGCCAACGGGGGAAGAGAACCATGCCTGATATGATAAAATATGTAAAGTTTACAGCGGATGTCATTTTGGCACTGCTTTCCGAGACCACGGATGATTATCTATATCTGTGGGATATACAGAACGGGACCTTTTATATATCGGATCACGCATACAAAGATCTTGAGATCAGCCGCAGGATCGAAACAGATGTCGTATCAGTCTGGTCATCCATCATGATCCCCAAGGACCAGGAGCGCTGGCTGGCTGATATGCAGCTGATCCGGGACGGGGCCAAAGACTATCATGATATGGAATACCGCGTATATAACAGATCCGGCCAGATCATATGGGTCTCATGCAGGGGAACGGTGAAAAAGGATGAGGATGGCCGCCCTCTTTTTATGATCGGAAGGATTTCCAACATTGGAAAACAGAATAAATTTGACAATGTCACAGGGCTCATGAACCGGAGCCAGTTTGAACAGGACACGGAACTGCTCCTTAAGCGGGGGCAGGACGTGCAGGGGGTGATGGTAGCGCTGGACATTGACGATTTTAAAAATATTAATGAGAAATACAGCTACGCCCTGGGGGACAGGGCTTTGAACCTGCTGTCCGCCCTGATCTCGTCCCTGCTTCCAAAGGAGTGCCAGCTTTACCGCCTGGATGGAGATGAGTTTGTGTTCCTCCTGGAAAACGGTACGGAGGAGGGCGTGCGGTATATTTATGAAAACATTCAGATGATCATTGGCAGCCACTTTGTGGTGGAAGGCCGGCCGATCATGATCTCCGTGTCCGCAGGGGCGTGCTTTTTCCCAAGGGACGGAGAGACATGCCATAAGCTGTTTCGGAATGCGGAAAACGCGGTGGAGGTCGCCAAGATGAACGGCAAGAACCAGCTGGTGTTTTTCTCAGAGGAAATGTACAGACAGAAGCTGCGTATGATGGAACTGCAGGAAAGCCTGCATACCTGCGTCAAGGAAGGGTTTCGTGAATTTGAACTGTTTTACCAGCCGCAGGTGGAAACAGGAACGGGTGCTGTGATCGGGGCTGAAGCACTGCTTCGGTGGCATTCCCCAAAGCATGGGGAGGTATCACCGGCGGAGTTCATTCCTTTGCTGGAGGAGAGCCGCCTCATTACCCAGGTAGGGACATGGGTGCTGGAGGAGAGCATGAAGCAGTACAGGAAATGGGAAGCATATGCCCCGGATTTTATCATGAGCGTGAACGTTTCTTACATACAGCTAAAGGAAAATGGCTTGTTAAAATACCTGAAAGCAAGGCAGAGGGATCACATTCCCGCCAGGGGGATTATCCTGGAACTGACGGAAAGCTGCTGGGTGCCCAATTTGCATTTTTTGAATGAGGAATTCAGGGAGCTTCATCAGGCGGGATACGGGGTTGCCATTGATGATTTTGGGACCGGGTATTCATCACTAAGCCATCTAAAGGAACTTCCGGCCAATGTGCTTAAGATTGACCGGAGCTTTGTTACAGGAATCAGCAAGGGAAGCTACGAGTATATTTTCCTGGAGTATATTATCAAGCTTGCGCACAGCATCTCCCTGGAGGTCTGTGTGGAGGGCGTGGAGACATTGGAGGAGTTCGAGGTGGTGAAGCAGGCCGCGCCGGACTTTATACAGGGGTATCTGTTCGGAAGGCCTGTGAGTGCTTCTGAGTTTGAGACGCGTTACTTATCATAAGGCGGGCTGTGCCGGGGGGTGGATCACATGTATCATTGCAGACTTCAGATTGCTGTTTTCAGCAGGGATCCCATGGTTGGGGAAGTGGCTGGTTCCATTCAGCCAATGGAGCATTTTTCACATAGTTTGGCAGTCAGGGACATGCCGGATCCGGGGACGATCCGGGAGAGCGGTCTCATCATCTGGAATCTGGATACGGGGGAGCTTCCCTCAGAACTTCGCCTGCATTGCAAAAAGGACGCAGTACTGGTGGTGTGCGGGGAACGGCAGTGGACGGACCGGCTTGCAGCCTGTGATCTGGAGGCGGCGGACGAGGTGTGGACGCGGCCTCTGATCCGGGAGCAGGTCAGGGTGAGGATCAAGCGCTTTCTGGAGGTGATAAAGCTGCGCCGCGATCTGTACATGACCCAAAATTATCTGGATACGGCCATTGACAGTATTCCGGACATGCTCTGGTTTAAATCCTTGGACGGAACCCATGTGAAGGTCAATAAAGCATTCTGCTCCGTTGTGGGCAGGGAGCGGGAGGATGTGACAGGACGCGGTCACTGTTATATCTGGGGAGTCTCACCGGATGATCTTGAAAACGGGGAAGACTCCTGCAAGGAATCCGAGGACGCGGTCATCCGGGCCCGGCGCACCCTTCAGTTTACGGAGGAGGTCAAGTGTTCCCAGGGCATGCGGCAGCTGCGCACCTACAAATCACCGATCATTGATATGGATGGGACTACCATACTGGGCACGGTGGGGATCGGCCATGATGTGACGGACCTGGGAAATATGAGCACAGAGATCGAGATCCTGCTGCAGAGCATGCCTTACGCCATCCTGCTGTGGAACAACAAGGGAATGATCGTCAATGTGAATGCAAAATTTGAAGAGTATTTCCAGACGCTGAAAGAACAGGTGCTGGGGGAAGACTATTATAAATGGCGGGCCGGCACCTTTGAGGAACAGCATACCATCAACAGCGAGGGATATCTGGAGGCCAGGGCTGCCTTAAGGGATGGAACGGAAAAGATGCTGGAGATCCATGAGAACTCTATTTACGATATTTTCCACCATGTGGTTGGAAAACTTTGTATTTTTCGGGATGTTACCACGGAACGCGATCTGGAACGCCAGATTTTGAAAAGCTCCAATACGGATTTCCTCACCGGACTGTACAACCGCAGATACTTTTACCAATACATTCACGATCATCGGTGGAACAGGGCCGTAAGCCTGATGTACATTGATCTGGACCGCTTTAAGGGGGTCAACGACACCTATGGACACAAGGTGGGGGATGCGGTTTTGTCGCGGACGGCAGTCCTGCTGACGGAATGCTTTCCCAATGATTTTGTGGCCCGTCTGGGAGGGGATGAATTCCTGGTGGCCCGCCTGGGGGATTGTACCGTGGAACGGCTGGAGCTGGAGGCAGGCGGATTCCTGGACAGGATGACAAGCGCTTTTCAGGAATCGGATCAGATGTGCACCGTGTCGGCCAGCATTGGAATTGCCCAGAGCAACAGGCCGGACCTGGATGTGGATGTGCTGCTGCAGCGGAGCGACCTGGCCCTCTATGAGGCAAAAAGGAAGGGCAGGTCCCGGTACTGCGTATATCAGGAGAAGGATGAATAACCCCTTTTCCCTGTTGCTGCTAAACGCAGCGGGAGGGAAAAGGTTTTTTTATTTCATAACCTGTTACTATGGTAAGTATTCTTATCATGTATTATTATTATAGTAAACTCTGTGGTAGAATAGATAAGCAGAGACGAAACACGTATTTGGTCAATATATTTTTAACAGGAGGACTACCTTATGTCGGGCGGAACTATATTTAAATTTCATAATGATCTGGATACGGATCAGATTATTGCATCGCAGTATCTTTTACTGCCAACCATTGACGAGATGAAGGTGCATACATTTGAATCCCTGGATCCTGATTTTCCCCAAAAAGTAAAAGAAGGGGACTATGTGGTGGGAGGGGAAAACTTTGGCTGCGGTTCCTCCAGGGAACAGGCGCCAAGTGTCCTGAAAGCATTGGGTGTCAAGGCAGTGGTTGCCAAATCATTTGCCAGGATATTTTATAGAAATTCCATTAATATCGGACTTCCTGTGATTGTGTGCAAGGAACTTCCGGATGAGGTTGAGACAGGAGACGCCATGGAGCTTTCCCTGTCAGAGGGAGTTGCCCGGGCCAATGGGAAAGAATACCCCTGCACCAGGCTTCCTGAATATATGCAGAATATACTGAATCAGGGCGGACTGATCGCATCACTGAACAAGGAGGAGGCATAGCCATGGGAATGACAATCGCGGAGAAAATCATAGCAGCAGCAGCCGGCGTGGACAGCGTGAAGCCGGGGGATATACATACTGTGAAGCTGGACCGCCTTATGAGCAATGACGGCACCACGCATCTGACCGTTGATATGTACAACAACAAGCTTAAGAATCCGCGGATCGCGGATGCAAGGAAGCTGGTGTTCATCGTGGATCACAATGTGCCTGCGGACAATCCAAAGACAGCGGCTTCCCAGAAAAAGATGAGGGATTTTGCAAGGGAAAACAAGATCGACTTCTGGGAAGGAAAGGGCGTATGCCACCAGATCATGATGGAACACTACGTATGTCCGGGTGAGCTGATCTTTGGAGCGGACAGCCATACCTGTACCTACGGCGCACTGGGGGCATTCGGAACCGGCGTGGGCTGTACGGATTTCCTTTACGGCATGGTGACCGGGACCTCCTGGGTCCTGGTTCCTGAGACGGTAAAGTTCAACCTGGTGGGACGGCTTCCGGAGGGCGTCTATCCAAGGGATCTGATGCTGACCATCATCGGGGAAGTGGGGGCCAACGGGTGCAACTATCAGGTGATGGAATTTACCGGGGAGGGCGCCGGGACCTTCAGCGTCAATGACCGTATGGTGCTGTGCAACCTGGCCGTGGAGGCAGGCGCCAAGACCGGTATCTTTGAGGCGGATGAGGCTGCCCTGGAGTATCTGAGGGAGCGGGGGCGTGAGCCAAAGGCTGTCTTTACCAGCGATCCGGATGCGGTCTATGTGAGGGAGTATACCTTTGACCTGTCAAAGATCCAGCCGGTTGTGGCAAGGCCTGACTTTGTGGATGACGTGGTGCCTGCAAAGGATGTGTGCGGAGTTAAGATTGATGAGGCGTTCCTGGGTTCCTGCAACAATGGGCGGATCGAGGAACTGCGGGTTGGAGCAGAGCTTCTAAAAGGCAGGAAAGTGGCTGACAGCGTAAGGTTCCTGGTGGTTCCTGCAAGCCTTGAGGTCTACAGGCAGGCATTAAAGGAAGGCCTGATCGACATTTTCATGGAAGCGGGCGCCATTGTCATGAACCCCAACTGCAGTGTGTGCTGGGGGAGCTGCCAGGGTGTGATCGGTGAAAACGAGGTACTGATCAGCACAGGGACCCGCAACTTTAAGGGACGGGCAGGCCATCCCAGCTCCAAAGTTTATCTGGGATCCGCGGCAACAGTGACCGCATCGGCTATTGCAGGTGAAATCGCTCTGGCTAATTGACAAGGAAAGGAAGTTTGATCATGGAAATATTTACAGGCAGGGTCTGGGTACTGGGGGATGACATTGACACGGACATCATTATCCCAACGGAATATCTGGCCCTTAAAACCATTGATGATATGAAACAATATGGCTTCAGCCCCCTACGGCCGGAACTGGCGGCACAGATCAGGGAAGGGGATATCATTGTTGCGGGCAAAAATTTTGGGTGCGGTTCCTCCAGGGAACAGGCACCGGAGATCATCAAGGCGCTGGGCATCAAGTGCGTGATCGCCAAATCCTTTGCAAGGATCTTTTTCCGCAATTCCATCAACAACGGACTGCTGCTCATAGAGCAGCCGGATCTGTATGATGACATGACAGAAGGCGACAGCATAACGGTGACGGTGAATCACCATGTGGATTACAAGGAAAGGCAATACACGATCGCCTCCCTTCCCCAGAACCTGGTTGATATTATAAATGCAGGCGGGCTGGTGAAGGCCATGAGAAAACTGAACGGACTTGATTAAGGAGATTGCAATGGGAAACACGATCATTGAAAAGATTATTAAGCATAATACAGGTATGGATCAGGTAAAGCCCGGGGATATTGTCACGGTCAATGTGGACCGTGTGATGATCCATGATATTTTCATCCCATTTGTGGCTGAAAAGTTTGAGGAGATGGGCTTTACAAAGCTTTGGGATCCTGACCGGGTGGTGCTGATCTACGACCATCTGGTTCCGGCCAGCCAGCTGGATGATACAAGGCACTTCCGGGTGGGGGACGCCTTTGCCGCAAAGCACGGCATGAAGAATGTGCACAGAAGTGACGGGATCTGCCACCAGCTGATGACAGAGGCCGGATATGTGAAGCCCGGGGACGTGGTGTTCGGCACGGACAGCCATACCACTACCTATGGATGCGTGGGAGCATTTTCCTCAGGGATCGGCTACACGGAGATGGCAAGTATCCTGGGCACAGGGACCATGTGGATCAAGGTTCCGGAAACCATCCGGGTGGTCATTGACGGAACACTGCCGGAGGGCGTGATGTCAAAGGATATTATCCTGCGCCTGATCGGGGACCTGGGAGCGGACGGGGCCACATACCGGGCGCTGGAGTTCTCAGGAAGCACGGTGGAGTCCATGACCGTTGCCAGCCGAATGACCATGGCCAACATGGCCATTGAAGCAGGCGCCAAATGCGCGCTGTTTACGCCGGATGAAAAGACGGAAGCATATTGCGGGATCAAGTTGGATGAGTATCAGAAGAGTCTGACCGGAGATGATGACGCGGTCTACATGAGGACCATTGTATACAAGGCCCAGGAGTTTGAACCGGTCATGGCATGTCCGTCCCAGGTGGATAAGATCAGGCCGGTAAGGGAACTGAAGGGAACACCCATAGACCAGGTATTCATCGGTTCCTGCACCAATGGACGGCTGGAGGATCTGGTGGCAGCCGCCCAGGTGCTAAAGGGCAGAAAGGTGGCTGACTATGTGAAGCTGATCGTCACACCGGCCAGCCGCAGGATCTACCAGGAGGCCATTGCCTGCGGCGCCATCGAAACCCTGGCGGAGGCAGGAGCCATTATCACACATCCGGGATGCGGACTGTGCTGCGGCCGGACCGGCGGAATATTAAGCGATGGGGAACGGGTGATCGCAACCAACAACCGCAATTTCCTGGGCCGTATGGGGACCTCCAAGGTGGAGATCTACCTGGCATCTCCGCGGACAGCCGCGGCCTGCGCCGTGGCCGGAGCAATCGTGGGACCGGAGGAATTTGCGTAGAAATTTTAGGCGGAAAAACGTTCATGTAACTGAAACAGTATCATAAAGACAAACCGGAAAAGTCCAGTAAGATCAAGGATAAGAACGGTTTGTCTTTCTTTTTTTCTGACAGGGCCCAATATAACAAAACATTGGCTGCCCGAAGTTAGGACAAATCTGTTTCATTTTTTTGTATTTAAAACTGATGGAAACCAAGACAGCTGCCTTCATTTGATTGTACATTTGGCGGATTTCCATGAGTGTCCGGTGTGGTTTGGAGGTGATCTCCTTCTTTTTAATCAGGTTAAAATACCATTTTAACACTTGTGTATGTCCTGAAAATCCGGGGAAAATATAATAAAATGTAGAAAACGGAACAAGGGAGGAAGAACATGCCAATCTGTGTGAAAAGCGAAATAGGAAAGCTGAATAAAGTGATGCTCCACAGGCCGGGAAAAGAGCTGGAACATCTTGTTCCGGACGAGCTGGAACGGCTGCTGTTTGACGATATTCCGTATTTGAGGACGGCCCAGAGTGAACATGACCTGTTTGCCGGTATTTTAAAGGAAAACGGGGCGGAGGTGGTATACCTGGAAGACAGGGTAGCAGAGGTTTTAAAGGCAGATCCGGCTGTAAAGGAGAACTTTGTAAAGCAGTTTATCAGTGAGAGCGGGAACACGGCCCAGAAGTTTAAGAACCAGTTATATGAGTTCCTTATGGATATACCGGATGAAAAGCAGCTGGTGCTAAAGACCATGTCCGGTGTCGGTATCCATGAACTGAAACCGGCTTTTGGCAGCCCTCTGGTAAGCCTGGTGAAGTCAGACAGCTATTTTATCACAGATCCCATACCCAACCTGTATTTTACAAGGGATCCGTTTGCCTGCATCGGAAACGGCGTGAGCCTGAACTGCATGTATTCCAGGACCAGGCGCAGGGAAACCATTTTTGGCAAATACATTCTGGAACACCACCCGGACCATGCCGGACGCACCCCTTTCTATTATAAGAGGGAGTACCCATTTTCCATTGAGGGAGGCGATATCCTGAACCTGAGCAGAAGGGTGCTGGCAGTGGGAATCTCCCAGAGGACAACACCGGAGGCCATCGAACTTCTGGCACAGAATATATTTGAGGACAAGGGCTGTGAGGTGGAGACCATCCTTGCCCTGGATATCCCCAGTATCAGGGCTTATATGCACCTGGATACCGTGTGCACCCAGGTGGATTACGATAAATTCACCATCCATCCGGGGATCCTGGGAAGCCTGCGCATCTATGAGATATGCAGGGGAGATAAGTCAGAGCCGCTCCACGTGACAGAACTGGACCAGCCTCTCCCCGTGGTTCTGGCCACCCATCTGGGGCTTGATAAGGTGACCATGATCCGCTGCGGCGGTAAGGACAAGATCGCCTCGGAACGGGAACAGTGGAATGACGGATCCAATACCCTTTGTATCCGGCCCGGAAGGGTAGTGGTGTATGACAGGAACTATATCACCAATTCCATCCTTCGGGACAATGGGATAGAGGTGCTGGAAATGCCCAGTTCAGAGCTGTCCAGAGGCAGGGGAGGCCCGCGGTGTATGAGCATGCCTCTTGAGCGGGAAGAGATTTAAGTGAACATCATAATCATATAAAAGGAGAAGAGAAAATGGCTGTCAATGTAAGAGGAAGAAACTATCTGAAATTATTGGACTATACGCCGGAAGAGATCCGTTACCTGCTGGATCTGTCAAAGGAGTTTAAGAACATGAAAAGAAACGGCGTCCCCCACAGGTATCTGGAGAACAAAAACATCGTGCTTCTTTTTGAAAAGACATCCACCCGTACCCGTTGTGCCTTTGAGGTGGCGGGAATGGACCTGGGCATGGGAGTGACCTACCTGGATCCTGGCAGCAGCCAGATGGGGAAAAAAGAGAGTATTGCAGATACGGCAAGGGTCCTTGGCCGTATGTATGACGGGATCGAGTACAGGGGATTTGACCAGAAGATCGTGGATGAGCTGGCAGAGTACGCAGGTGTGCCGGTGTGGAATGGACTGACGGACCAGTTCCATCCCACCCAGATGCTGGCGGACCTTCTCACACTGGAGGAAAAGTTTGGCCGTTTAAAGGGCCTGAACTTTACATACATGGGCGATGCCAGAAACAACATGGGAAATTCACTCATGGTGGCGTGTGCAAAGATGGGGATTAACTTTACTGCCTGCGCGCCAAAGGAATTGTTCCCGGCCGAGGACCTGGTGAGCAGGGCCAGGGAGATCGCAGGGAAAAACGGATGCACGGTCCGTCTTACAGAGGATATTGACCAGGGGGCAAAGGACGCGGATGCGGTCTACACAGATATATGGGTTTCCATGGGTGAGCCTGACGAGGTGTGGGGCACAAGGATCAAACTTCTCCGCGGCTACCAGGTCAATGCAGAGGTGATGAAGAAAGCAAAACCCTCGGCCATTTTCATGCACTGCCTGCCATCCTTCCATGATACCAATACCACCATCGGCGCGGAGATCGCAAAGAAGTTCGGCATCAATGAGATGGAAGTCACCAACGAGGTGTTTGAGTCAAGACAGTCCGTTGTATTTGATGAGGCGGAAAACCGTATGCACACCATCAAGGCAGTGATCTACGCCACACTTTGCTGATATCTGCTTTTGGATTGACGGGAGCCTTGATTGGAGGAAACAGTGAATAAGATGAAAAAACGGATCGTGGTCGCCCTTGGGGGAAATGCCCTGGGCAGCACGCCCGGGGAGCAGATCACACATGTCCGCGCCGCTGCAAAGATCATAGCGGACCTGGCTTCGGAAGGCCATGAGATCATCATAGGCCATGGAAACGGACCTCAGGTGGGGATCATTAATTCAGCCATGGATTATGCGGCCGCCAACGGCCCCTGTACCCCATATATGCCCTTTCCGGAGTGCGGCGCTATGTCCCAGGGATTTATAGGCTACCACCTCCAGCAGGCGCTGCAGCAAAGCCTTCTGAAACGGAAGCTGGGTAAGGCGGTGGTCAGTGTGGTCACCCAGGTCCTGGTGGATAAAAATGATCCGGCTTTTGAAAATCCCACCAAGCCCATTGGAAATTTTTGTACCTATGAGGAGGCCGTGAAGCTGGAAAAAGAAAAAGGATTTGTCTTTGTGGAGGACGCCGGGCGGGGTTACCGCCGGGTCGTGCCATCCCCGGCACCTCAACGGATCGTGGAACTGGGAGCTATACGGAAAATGATACAGAGCGGCCTGCTGGTGATCGCTGTGGGCGGCGGAGGGATCCCCGTGGTGGAGGATGACCAGGGAATACACGGGATCGATGCTGTCATTGACAAGGACAGATCCAGCAGTAAACTGGCCCAGGAGCTGAAGGCAGATATGCTGATCATTCTGACGGCCGTGGACCAGGTCTATATCAATTACAACCAGCCGGACCAGAGGGCACTTTCAGAGCTGACCCTAAAGGAGGCGGATGCCTATATAAAGTCAGGCCAGTTTGCAAAGGGAAGCATGCTTCCCAAAGTAGAAGCATGTATGGAGTTTGTGAGAGCCCTGCCCGGCAGGAGCGCCATTATCACTTCCCTGGAAAAGGCGGCCCAGGCCCTCCACGGTGAAGCGGGGACAAGGATCCGCTCAGAGCCGGCTCCAAGCAGCTATGTGCCTTTAGACATGGATAGTGAATCATATGAGGCAGATATCAATTAATAAGAGAGAAAGAAGGAGAATATATGTCATTTAAAATACCTGAATACCATCATCCCGACTTTACAAAGGAACTGTTTGTAAATGCCCCCGATGCCAAATACCAGGAGGCGGATATGGACGGGGTTGCACCGGATCATTACCACAGTACCTCCATGTATCCGGAATATTTTAAGATCAACGGTAAGTGGATCCTGGCAGAGGAAAGCCGCATGGATTCCAGCGTGGTACTTTGTGATGACGGACACCTGGAAGTGGTGGAGAACCGGAACATCAAAAAAGGCGATAAGGTGATTCTGGGACGCACGGAAAAGTGTGAAGAGGGGATCTATATGCACTGCCATGGATTTGAGCAGGAAGGGGAGCAGCTGGAGGACCAGTTTGTATTCCGCCAGGGAAGAAGCCGTGAGACTTCCTACGCCCGCGACTATGACAACCTGTTTGAACTGTTAAAACATGAAAAGGAATTCGGCAACATTGTCTGGGTCATGGGACCTGCCTTTTCCTTTGACGCGGATGCGAGGGCGGCCATGCAGGCGCTGATCGACAACGGATACGCCCACGGCCTGATGGCCGGAAATGCCCTGGCCACCCATGACCTGGAGGGCGCCCTGCTGCACACGGCCCTGGGTCAGGACATCTACACCCAGGTATCCCAGCCGAACGGCCACTATAACCACCTGGATGTAATCAACAAGGTGCGCAGGAGCGGTTCCATTCCACAGTTTATAAAAGACTACAACATTGATAACGGCATTATCTACAGCTGTGTCAAAAATAATGTACCTATGGTGCTCACCGGCTCCATCCGCGATGACGGCCCCATGCCGGAGGTGATCGCCAGCGCTTACGAAGGACAGAGCGCCATGAGGAACCTGGTGCACAGATCCACCTGTGTGATCTGCCTGGCAACCATGCTCCACACCATTGCCACCGGCAACATGACCCCTTCTTTCCGCGTCATGCCGGACGGAACCATCCGCCCTGTATACCTCTACACCGTGGACGCAGATGAGTTTGTGGTCAACAAGCTGTTAGACAGAGGCAGCCTCTGCGCAACCACAGTGGTGACCAATGTCCAGGATTTCATCACCATTGTAGCCAAAGGACTGAAACTGATGTAAAAAAAGCCGGCCCCGTCCCATCCCCATTCCCTGAACGGACGGATGCCCCCACCCTTGAATCTCAATTCTCCTGCAACTCGATCGTCTGACGGAACCAGCCGGGCGTCATGGAGCGGAACTTCAGGAAGTTGCGGTTCAGGGTTTTTTCATTGTTGTATCCGGTTTCCAGGGCTATCTCCAATATGCTTTTTGTGGTTTTAAGCAGGAGTTCGGAGGCTCTGTTGACCCGGATAAAATTAAGATAGTCCGTAAAGTTCATCTCCACCTGGTACAGCAGGATACGGTTTAATTCCCTGGGGGACATGTTAAACTGTTCCGCCACGGTTTTGGGATGAAGGTCCTCGCTGTAATGGCGGTAGATGTATGAAACAACGGAATAAAAGTCCTTCCTGTCCTTGATGCGGCACATATTGCCAATGTTCTGGTAAGTGCTGCGGAAGTCATTTGCCTTCATGCCCACCCTTGCGGAGAATACCTTGCTGATATGGGCGCTGTCCACAAAACCGAGGATCTCAGACAGCTCCTCCAGGGTGAAATCAGTGTACAGAAGATAATTGATGGTTTTGCCGATCCGCATTTCACCCAAAAGGTCAAAAAATGATAGTCCGGTGGTCTTTGTAATATAAGCGCTGATGGAGGATTCACTCATATAAAAGATCTTGGACAGCATGGCCAGGGTTATCTTCTCATTCAGATGGCTGTAAAGATACTGGAATATCTCGCTGGGCTCAATGGTCTGGGGGGAAGCGGGGGCACCAGTCTCCCTTTTTGCCCGTAAAAAGCAGATGATGATCTCAATCAGTTTGTTTGTTATGTAAAGATTGCCCAGATCCCGGCTGGATGACGCATGGGAATCCCGGCCGGAATCCATGGTGGATTCCATACCAATCTCTTCCTTTATCTGCAGAAACAGTTTCTGCATGGACTCCAGGGCATCTCCCTCCAAATATAGGACAGGCTGTCTGGAAAGGGATTGCATAATGGACAGCGGATCGCTGCTGGGATTGTAGAAAGTCTTGATGATCTCATTGATATTATCGAAATAATACGCCATAACAAAAAATTGAATGGGTGCGGCCACCTCCACGATATCGCTGATCTGCCACGGCAGCACGGAAACCACGGTTCCGGGCTTTAAATGGTAGGGGCGGTTGTTCAGCATAAGCGTGCCTTCTCCGCTGTTGATCAGCCAGAATCGTGACATGGGATGGATCAGAGGCGTGGTGGGTTCGGTCAATACCTCGATATCAAAGCTGCATATTTTATTTTCATCCTGCATGGAACAGTACAGGCTTTGCATTGGTACGATCTTTGCCATAGCAGTCTCCCTTTGTATGGTTATTTGTAACTGTCCAGGAGTAATCTTGGAATACAGGGTACTCCATTGGCTATTATAAACTTTTTTTCAGGTGGAATCAAGAAGGAGGGCATGGGATTCCAATGAACTCGTAACCTTGGTGCCGTTATATGGAAAGACAAGGGTTGCGTATTTATGGGGGAATGGCGTATAATTATCTGATACAGGCACTGCCTGAAGGGGTGGGAGTCTTGAACGGAGGCAAAGATGAAAATAGGAAAAGAATTGCTGTATCTATCATTTTCGGATGTGGAATCCTTGGATTTATCAATCAGCGAGTGCATTGATGTGCTTGAGGCGGTATACAGGTCTAAAAGTAATGGGGAGACAGAGATCCCCTTAAAGCCCAGAATAGGAAACCCGGATACGGAAGGATTTTTAAAGGCATATTCTGCCTGTATCGTGGACAGGAGGGAGATGGGGACAAAATGGCTTGGGGCAAGGCCCGCAAATCCGAAGCTTTTTTCTCTTCCAACCATTACCGGATTGATTATTCTAAATGATCCTGACACCTTCTGCCCCATGGCTGTGATGGACTGTACCTGGATCACTGGCATGCGCACAGCCGGGGTCAGCGGAATCGCCCTGCGCCATCTGGTGCGGGAGGGGAATAAGAATATTTCAGTGCTGGGCTGCGGAGTCCAGGGCAGGACCCATCTGGACGCGGCGGTCAGCCAGTGTAAGGGTATTGACCGGATCTATGCCTGGGGTCCCCATGAGGACAGCCTGGAGCGATTTAAAAAGGAAATGGAGGAGCGGCACGGGATCTCCATCACCATATCCACCGATGCGGAGTATGTTGTGTCCAGAGGGGATGTCTTACTGTCCTCAACACCCTTTGGACGGGCCGATACATTTACCGTGGTGCAGAAGGAATGGCTGAAGCCCGGGGTGACTGCGATCTCCATCAGCGGCGCCAACCATTTTGAGTATGACGCGTTTATGTCATTTGACCGGTATTTTATGGATGATCATGAGGTCTATGACAAGATCCAGTCAAGACCACGGCCATGGGACGGGACGCGGTCCCTGCGGCCGGTTATGATCGGTGATCTCCTCACCGGAAGGGCGCAGGGGCGCAGGGACAATGATGAAAAGATCCTGCTGGTCACCGGCGGGGAAGGGATCTGTGATATTTCCGTTGGCAATGTGGTGATGAAACGAGCTCTTGAAAAAGGGGTGGGAACGATACTTGCGCTGTGATCCCGACAAACAAAGGAAGGAGCAGGATCATGAAACCTCACCTTTTCTTATTGGACCATTTCAATAACATGAAAATAGGGAAAAAGATCATGCTTGCCTTTGTCATGGCATCCATAGTCCCCATTCTGGCCATCCAGTTCATTGGATACAGGATGAATTCCAATTCCCTGAAACGCAAGATCGATACCCTGATGGTGGACAATCTGACCCAGCTCTCGGAACGGGTGGACCTGACCATGGACATTTACACCAACCTGGTATATCAGATCTATGTGGATGATAAGATCATAGAAAATGTAAATATCCTTATGGAACGGGAAGCCGGTGAACGGGAGGTTGCTTTCCACACCATATATAACCGGCTGCAGCAGGCTGAGAAGTCGGTAAAAGGCGTGCGCTGCATCAGTGTTATCTGTTCCAACGGCCAGTCGGTTACATATGATGCCGGCACCGGTTCCTCCATTGAGAATTTGTGGGATGATTACGGTGACCTGAGGGAGATAGCGCCTTACCGTGATGTGCAGGGCCAGCCTGGAATGCTGGTCACGCCCACAACCAGGTATAAGGGCTATGACGGGGATGAGTACTATTTCCATATCTCAAAATGTATGTATGATTATAATAATCTGGATAAAGGCGTTATTGCCACCATTGTCATGAGTGTGGACGAGAGCGTGCTGCGGGACATCTGCGCGGTTGCCATTGCAGAAGACGAGGCCGAGTACAATATAAACTTTATCACGGACCGGACCGGCTTTGTCATATCCTACCCCAATCCCTTCTATACGGGGATCAATATGAACCCAAAGCTGTCCGTACAGGAATTTGTCAGTGTGACGGGACTGTTGAAAGGCCAGAACACGGCTGTGAATACATATGTGAATGAGCACAGGGGATGGGTGTATTACAATGTATACAATAAGGATTATATGATGCGGGACATAAGGAACAACCAGATCATGTTCATTGTCATCAGTCTGACAGCCATCCTGTTTTCCAGTGTGCTGATCTGCTATATTGTGCGCAGGATCGGCAGCTCTGTGGCCCTGATCACAGATGGGATCGACCAGGTCAAGGAGGGGAACCTGAATGTGTCCGTTGCTCTGGAGAGCAGGGACGAGCTGGGACAGATCGCCAGCAACTTCAATGATATGACAGGCAAGGTCAGAAACCTGGTGGCTGAGGTGTCACAGGCAAAGGATCAGCAGAAAAATGCGGAGATCCGTGCACTGGAAGCACAGATCAATCCCCATTTTTTATATAATACCCTGGATTCCATCAACTGGATGGCCATTGAGAAAGAAGAGTATGAGATCAGCAGGATGCTGCGCAACCTTGGCGTTATCCTGCGTTACAGCGTGAACCAGAGCAATCAGATGGCCAGTGTATCGGAGGTGGCCGATTGGCTGGAAAAATATGTAAGTCTTCAGCAGATGCGTTTTAACCAGTCCTTCCGGTTTTCGCTGAATGTAACAGAAGAAGCCAGGAAGGTGATGATCTATAAGCTGCTCCTCCAACCCTTTGTGGAGAATGCCATTATCCACGGCTTTAAGGGAACGGAAAAGGGAGGGGTGCTCAGGGTGGACCTGTTCCTGTCCGAGACCGGAGAACGGCTGAATATCATAATAGAGGACAATGGAAAGGGAATGTCCCGGGAGATGGCGGAAAGCTTTAATGTGCGTGAACAGGCGGTAAAGGATGAGGGAGGAAGCATTGGCCTGCACAATGCATTTGCCAGAATGGACATGTACTATGGAAAGGAAGCTGTGTGGAATGTGAACAGCATTGAGGGAATGGGTACGGTGGTCACCCTGACCCTGCCTGTGAACAGGCCGTCTTAAGGAGGATATCATGAGGATACTGATCGTAGAAGATGAAGTGATGATAAGGGAAGGTCTGGCAAGACTGATCAAATCACATACCGGGCACACGGTGATCGGGGAGGCGTCCAACGGACAGGAGGGCCTGTCTCTTGCGCTTAGATTCAAGCCGGATCTGGTCATAACAGATATCCGTATGCCGGTGATGGATGGGCTTCAGATGATCGAAGCCCTTCACGGCATGAGTCTTCCCATCCGGGCTGTGATACTCAGCGGGTATTCTGAATTCGATTATGCAAAGAAAGCCATTCATTTTGGTGTGGACGACTATCTGCTAAAGCCTCTGGCAGCAGAGGATATTGTGGATCTGCTGGAGCGCACCCAGAGAAAGATGGAGGCGGAAGAACAGAAAAATGCCGGCACTCCGGGACAGTGCATCAAGGAGTTGATTTATGGCGGTCCGCTGTCGGAGGAGGAAGACAGACGGGTGAGAACGATCTGCGGTTTTGGCGCTTTTGTTCATTTCCAGCTGTATTTAGGATATACAGGGGATGCACCCATCGGTTATGAGGAGGAGATCGGCGGAAAGTTTGACCAGATCAGGGCACTGCTGCCTTCCGTCCGGCTCCATGTATCGTGGGACAGGGGAAGGCGTCAGTTCCTGGGTCTGGCCGCCCTGCCGGAGGATGAGGACGTATCCTGCCTGCTCTGCCAGGCAGTGGAGCGGAAGATCGTGCGGCCTTATAAGCAAAGGGACGGCCGGGCGGTCTGGGCCATGGTTTCCATGAAAGGGTGGGAGTCTGTCCAAAAGGGAGCGCGGGATGCGGAACTTCTGATCAGGGAGGCCCTGCCTGTTACGGAGGGAGATCTGGTCACCAGGGAACGCATGGACGCGGTTGACTGGAAGGAGTTCCGTTTTCCTGCCGACCTTGGCGCCGATATGAAGAATGCCCTGTGCAGGGGAGATCTGGAAAATGCCCGGAAAACGGGGGAAATGTTCATGGAGTTTATGAAAGACGGACCTTACCGGGAGCAGGAAATACGGCAGGCATATCTGAAAGCCACTTACCTGCTTTTAGATACCGTCCGCGAGATAGACGGGGACACCTACGGGCAGCTGCAGAACGCAGACCTGCTGACCCGGTGTACGGAGGCAGTTACCCTGCGGGAACTGGAACAAAGCTATGGGGATGGACTTTCCCTTGTGTGCAGCCCCCATAGGGTAAAAGAGGACATCAGCAATTACACCATCAAACGCGCTATCAACTATATCAGGGAGCATTACCAGGAGGGAATTTCCCTGGAGGAGGTGGCCGGTAAGCTGGGAATCACTCCGGAATACCTGAGTACGCTGTTTAACCGGGAGATGGGGGAGAATTTTTCCACATTTTTAAGGAAATTCAGGATCAGCCATGCAAAGCGGCTTTTGAAAGGTACGGACATGAAGGTATATGAAATCGCGGAGACAGTAGGCTACACGGATCCCAAATACTTTGCAAGGGTGTTCAAAGATGAACTCGGCATATCCCCCGGGGATTACAGGCAGATGGACTAGGCGTGAAAGATACTCTGCAAAGGAGGGATGGCATGAAATGGAAAACAGAGAGCCGGACAAAAAGACGGCCGGCCGGGTGTTATACCCTGTTCTGTATCCTGTTCTCCCTGATCTGTCTGGGAGGCTGCGGTGTGCAGATTAGGGCGCCTGAACTGCCGGGGCAGGAAACAGGGCCGCGGGAAGTGGTGCTCTGGTCCTATTATGAGACAAAACAGCAGAAAGAAGGACTGGACCGTCTGGTGGAAGGCTTTAACAACAGCCAGGATGAATACATGGCCAGATGGGAATACCAGGGGCCTTCCTCGGAATTTAAAAAGCTTTTATCCATTGGAGTGGCGGAGGGAAAGCTGCCGGATGTGGTGTTGATCGATAACCCGGATATGCGCAAATACGTGGACCTGGGCATTTTTGAGGACATCACGCAGGCCGTGGAGGGGCGGTATGATCTGTCCCAGTTTTACCCGGAAGTCCTCTCCTCGGTGCAGTATGACGGCAGATACTATGGCATGCCTTTTTGCTGCAATAACGTGGGTCTTGTGTATAACAGGGAAATGTTCCGGGAAGCCGGTATGGAGCCGCCTGAGAACTGGGAAGAATTTCTGAAGGCTGCCAGGGCAATGACCACAGGGGAGAGGTACGGTTTTATCATGTCGGCAATTGTGGAGGAGCAGTCCTCTTTCCAGCTGGTACCCTGGATCTTGTCAACCGGGGAGGAGATGGATGATCTGGGAGGGGATGGGACCGTAAAGGCCCTTGCGCTGCTGCGGGATATGGTGGAGGAGGGGATCATGCCCAAGGACTGTATCAACTGGTCCCAGGTGGATGTGGCCAGACAGTTTGCGGCAGGTAAATGCGCCATGATGGAGAACGGTCCCTGGGCCCTTCCTTTGGTGGAGGAGGCAGGCGTTGATTACGGAGTGGTCAAGCTTCCGGTAGACCAACAGAGTATTGTGGTAACCGGCGGGGAGAATTTTGGGGTCGTTAAGGGAAAGAACGTGGATGGGGTCATGGCGCTTATGTCCTATTATTATAAAGACGAAGTCATGCTCAGTCTCAATAAGCAAATGTATTCCCTGCCTCCTGTCAGGCATCTGGCGGAAAAATTCCAGGAAAAGAATCCGGTTTACCAGGTGTTTGTGGAACAGATGGACCACTGCATTACAAGGAGCGCCTACTCCTATTGGCCCAAGATCACAGGCGTGCTTTCCGAAAGCCTGTATGAGGTCATAACAGGGGGAATGACGCCGCAGGAGGCGGCAGAGCGGATCGGATCCAAGGTCCAGGGGAGAGAAAATTAAAGAGGGTGGATAATTTTAAACCTGTTTTTCCAGGGATTTAAAATATATCCACCCTCTTTAATATTTTCCCCTAACAAAACCCTCCCTCCCCTTTTATAATGAAAGCATTAAACAAGAGGGAGGTTTTTTAATGAAGAAGAGATTTGTCAGTACCTTATTATGTGCAGCAATGACTGCGGCAATGGTATCGGGATGCGGTTCGGGGAATACGTCAGGGGGAAGCACACAGGCGGCCGCCGCGGATACGGGCAGTAAAAAGGAGGTCGTTATCTGGGATTATTTTGAGACAGACGCCCAGAAGGAGATGATGACCAGCCTGCTGGACGGATTTAATTCTTCCCAGAATGAATATGTTGCAAGCCACGTTTATGTGCCCTTCTCCGATTATGAGAAGCAGCTCACCCTGGGGATCGCATCGGGAGAACTGCCGGATCTGGTCATCCTGGACGGCTGTTCCATGGCAAGCTTTATTTCACTGGGATTATTCGGTGACATATCGGACGCGGATATTAAGTGGGATGAATACATACAAGGCCCCATGGAATCCACCATGGCGGATGGCAGGCATTACGGCATTCCGTTTGCCACCAACTGTACGGCCCTGTTCTACAATAAAGATATGTTCGATGCAGCAGGGGTGGAGTATCCTGATGAGAATACCACATGGGAGCAGTTCCATGAGATGGCAAAGGCCCTGACCAAAGACGGAGTTACGGGTTTTGGAAATGCAGCCACCAATACGGACGAGGGTACGTTCCAGTGCCTGCAGTGGCTCTATACCGCAGGAGGCAGCTACACAGACATCAAGGGCGGAATCAAGGCCTATGACCTGATGCAGGAGATGATCACAGACGGTTCATGGACAAAGGAATGTGTAAACTGGACACAGTCTGACGTAAACAATAACTTTATTGCAGGCAATCTGGCCATGCAGCAGAACGGGCCCTGGCAGATCCCGGGAATCGCCAAGGATGCGCCGGATCTGAATTACGGCGTGACCGTCCTTCCCAAGATGGATGATGCCAGCGGTCAGGCCACCTCCATTCTGGGCGGCGAGAACATGGGCGTAGTTGCCAAGGATGATACGGCAGGCGCTGTTGCATTTTTAAAATATTATGACCAGACCCAGGTGATGGTGGACGCCATGAAGCAGTACGGCTCCTTCCCTCCAAAGACAGAAGCTGCCAAGGACGCTTACTGGACCGATGACCCCATCCAGGCGGAGTTTATCACCCAGCTGGAAACCTCTATCCCAAGAGGACCTTCCGCCTCATGGCCATCCTATTCCTCTGCGATCCAGAAAGGGTTCCAGGAAGTCCTGACCCTGTCAAAGACACCGGAACAGGTGGCTGAGGATACGCAGGAAGCAGTGGACGCAGTGAAATAAAAGCACAAATTCGGCGGAGGACAAAAGGGACCTGTCCCGGCCGCAGAGGTAAAAGGGATCTGCCCCCGGTCTCAGGAGCAAAGGGGACAGGTCCCCATCACAGGAGGAAAGAGGTAAGATGAAAGGAAATAGGAGAATGGATACCGCTGCTAAAATGGGCTTTTTGTTTGCGGCTCCGGCAGTGTTATATATGCTTATATTCATCGGCTATCCGATGATACAGAATATCATACTGAGTTTTAAAAATGTGGATGTGTATACATTCTCAGATGCAACCAAACAGAATTTCGTGGGGTTTCGGAACTACAGCGAATTGTTTACAGGAAAGAATTCCATCCTTTCCAAGGCGATTTTAAATACCCTGATCTTTACGGTCTGTTCAATCTTTTTCCAGTTTATGATCGGATTCGGCCTGGCCCTTCTGTTTAACAAGAAATTCCCCGGATGTTCCTTTTTCCGGGGAGTCACCATGATATCCTGGCTGCTGCCTGTGACGGTTGCCGGACTTTTGTTTAAGTTCATGTTTGCAAGCAGCGGCGGTATCATCAATCAGTTCCTCATGGGGCTGGGACTTGTGAAGCAGCCGCTGGACTGGCTCTTAAAACCCGGGCTTGCCATGGCCGCGGCTGTGGCAGCCAATATATGGATCGGTATTCCCTTTAATATGATGCTTCTCATCACCGGCCTGACCACCATTCCCGGCGATATATACGAGAGTGCCGGCCTGGACGGGGCAGGCAAGCTCCAGACGTTGTTCCTGATCACCATTCCCATGATAAAGCCGGCCATCATGTCCGTGCTCACCCTGGGATTTGTGTACACCTTTAAGGTCTTTGACCTGGTGTGGGTGATGACAAAGGGCGGACCTGTGAATTCCACGGAGCTGGTTTCCACCTATGCCTACCGTTTGTCCTTTGAGGAGTTTCAGTTCAGCCAGGGCGCTGCGGCCGCCAATGTCCTGTTTGTGATCCTGCTGGCAGTGGGATGTTTCTATATTAAGACGATCAGTGATGATGAGGTGATGTGATGAAAAAAGAGAGCAGGAGTAAACTTATTTCTTTTCTTGTGGGAGGCATTGTATTCCTGGTATTTATTTTCCCGCTGTACTGGATGATCGTTACGGCCCTGAAGACCCAGGTGGAGATCTTCTCCATCCCAACCCCTCTGTGGCCCGAGAATCTCACCTTTGAGGCCTTTGCCAAGCAGCTGTCCGCTTCCGGGGACACGCTGAGAGGATTTAAGAACAGCCTGATTATATCCTGCGGCGCGACTGCCATTGCCACGGTCCTGGCCATTCCGGCCGCATACGGCCTGGCGCGCTTCCGGTTTGGGGCCAGAAAAGGCCTGGTCCTGTTTTTCCTCATTACCCAGATGCTGCCTTCCACCCTGGTTCTCACATCCCTGTACATCATGTTCTCCAAAATGCGGCTGTTAAATACGTACTGGGCCCCCATCCTGGCGGACGCCACACTGGGGATCCCCTTCAGTATCATTATTTTGAGGACTTATTTTGTATCCATTCCCAAGGAACTGGATGAGGCGGCTAAGATTGATGGGTGCGGCCATGTGTCGGCATTTACAAAGATCATGCTCCCCATTGCCAAGCCCGGTATTGTGGTGGCAGCAGTGTTCTCCTTTGTATATGCATGGGGTGATCTGATTTACGGCATTACATTTATCACCAATCCCAATATGAGGCCCATTACCTCCAGCATCTATAATTATGTCCAGCAGTACCAGACACTGTGGAATTCCACCATGGCGTTTGGGATCATTGCCATCTCGCCGGTGGTGCTGATATTTATATTCATGCAAAAGTATATTGTAAGCGGCCTGACCAATGGCGCGGTCAAGGCTTAGAGGAGAATGACAATGAGATTACATCCAGTGGATTTAAAAAAGATTCATATCAATGACGCGTTCTGGTCAAAGCATGTGTCACTGGTCAAGGAGGTGGTCATCCCCTACCAATGGGATGCCATCAATGACAGGATCAAGGATGCGGAGCCAAGCCACAGCCTGATGAATTTTAAGATCGCGGCAGGCCTGTGTGAAGGGGAATTTTACGGAGCCGTGTTCCAGGATACGGATGTGGCCAAATGGCTGGAGGCAGTGGGATTTTCCCTTGCGGCGCAAAAGGATGAAGCATTGGAGCGCACGGCGGATGAGGTGATCGACATCATAGCAAAGGCCCAGTGTGAGGACGGCTACCTGAACACTTATTTTACCATCAAAGAGCCCGGGAAGCGCTGGGGCGACCTGTGCGAAGGCCATGAGCTCTATACGGCAGGCCATATGATGGAAGCGGCAGTGGCCTATTATCTGGGTACGGGGAAACAAAAGTTTCTGGAGGTGATGGTGCGTTTTGCGGATCTGATCTGTGACACCTTTGGAGTCCAGGAGGGGAAGATACACGGTTATCCGGGACACCAGGAGGTGGAGATCGGACTTATTAAGCTGTACCAGGTGACAGGGGAGCGCAGATATCTGGAACAGGCAAAATATTTTATCGATGCCCGGGGAGTGGGGGAGAACTATTTTCTGAAGGAATTAAACCGGCCTGGTTTTTCATACATTTTCCCGGAGTTTAAAGATTACGAACCTATTTATTCCCAGTCCCATCTGCCGGTGCGGGGGCAAAGGACAGCGGAGGGTCATGCGGTGCGGGCCATGTATATGTACAGCGCCATGGCGGACCTGGCGGAAGCCTGTGAGGATGAGACGCTGATGGAGGCCTGTTGCACCCTGTGGGACAATATGACCCAGAAGCGTATGTATATCACGGGCAGCATCGGATCCTCCGGCATCCTGGAGCGGTTTACAACAGACTATGACCTGCCCAATGACTGTAATTACTCTGAATCCTGTGCGTCCATTGGAATGGCCATGTTCGGTCAGCGGATGGGCAATATTACAGGGGAGGCAAAGTACTATGACGTGGTGGAACGGGCTCTGTATAATACGGTTCTGGCAGGGATCGCCCTGGACGGAAAAAGCTTTTTCTATGTGAATCCCCTGGAAGTGTGGCCGGATAACTGCATTCCGCGCACGTCCAGGGAACATGTAAAGCCGGTGCGCCAGAAGTGGTTTGGTGTGGCCTGCTGCCCGCCCAACATTGCCAGGACACTGGCTTCCCTGGGACAGTACATCTATGGTGCGGACCAGAACAGCCTGTATGTGAATCTGTTTATTTCCAATCAGACAAGTGTGGATCTGGGCGGCCGGGAAATCTCTGTTCAGATGCAGACCCGGTTCCCCTGGGATATGTCCGTGGATATCGCCTGCAAAGGGGTGCCGGCATCAGGGATCCGCCTGGCAGTCCGTATACCGGATTATGCCGGCAGCTTTACGGTCACCAAGGCGGGAACCCAACAGCCCCTTGCATTCAGCCGTGAAAAGGGGTATGCAGTGATCTCCCTGACAGAGGATGCCGGACTGCGCATCGAGATGGATGCCAAGGCACGGTTTGTACGCAGCAACCCGCTGGTGCGGGCTGACAGCGGAAAGGTGGCTCTGGTCAGAGGCCCCATTGTATACTGCCTGGAGGAGGTGGACAATGGTCCCAACCTGGCAGCTGTTTACGTGGATTCCGGTACTGAGATAAAGGAAGAGAAATGGGATCTGATGGGGGAAATAACAGGCCTGACACTGAGTGGAAAGAGGATATCGGCAAAAGGGTGGGGAGATGATGAACTGTACGGCCTGCACCCTGTTGTCTGGGAGGATGTGAAGCTGAAAGCCGTTCCCTATGCATACTGGAACAACAGGGGGACGGGGGAAATGATCGTGTGGGTCAAGGAACTGCTGAAGGCGTAAGGCTGTTAAAAGCCGGCACTTTTTTGATCCTGACAATCAGGAGATCTATCCGGAGCCGGATTTCTGGCTCTGTACCAAACGCGATATCGTTCCATTTGTCCTCAGGGTGGAGAAGCGGGAGGATGGAGAGTGTGAAGATAGATGTATAACTGTTTCTTATATCCGGATATCCCGGATCATACAATCTCCGGGGCAGTCCTGTTATAACGGTACTGTCCCGGTGACATGCCGCATTTTTCTTTGAATAATTTTCCAAAATAGCTGGGACTGGTGAAACCGCAGGCAAAGCAGATATCCGATATCTTCCTGTCCGTACTGGTCAGCATGTGGGCGGCCTGGGAAAGCCTGTAATCGCACAGATACTCGGTGGGGGTTCTTCCAATGACCGTCTGAAAACAGCGGAAGCATTCGCTTCTGCTTACATTGGCCGCCTGGGCGATGGAGGAGACGGCGATATCATCCCCATAATGAGTGTGTATGTAGGATAGCATGAGGCGGATCCGCTGTTCCTGGATCTTCTTGGATTTGACCTTTGAAATATCTTTTACTTCTGCAAGCCGGCTAATCAGGTATCTCCATAGTCTGCAGATCAGTTCAATGCAATATAGTTCATAGGCAGGGGAATCTTCCTTTAGAAGGGAAAACTCCATGATGCTGTTTAACAGCTGCCTGTCTTTGTCATTTTCGCTCTTTAGAAATAATCCTGCCAGTGAGGATTTGATGACCGGCAGAATGTTTTTTTGGTAAGTATTTCCTGCGGGAAGAAGTTGAAAAAAACCAGGGGAAAGTACAAAGTTAAACAGGATCGTACCAGATTCTGTTTGTTTTATATTATGGATGGTCTTGGAGTTGATAAATAGTCCATCTCCCTGATCCAGTATGCGGTATTCCCCTGAGGCAGGGCTTTGGTCAATACGGCATTCGGCCTGTCCTTTTAATAAAATACCAAATTCAAACTCATCATGCCAATGATGGTTTACTTCTCCATTCAAATATTCATCAAAATGATCCATGTAAAAGGAAATGGGAAAGGCGCTGTCCTGATACTGGATCTTTTCCAATAGGTTTCGATCTGTAATTACTGTCTTTGGGTTCATGGCTATCTCCGGTAAAACTTATATAACAAATAGGTGGCTGTTAAAATTGGTATTATATTGATAGATATTGGCACATTTATCAGATGCAAATATCGGTTTATGATTCTATTATTATATAATGTGGTTGACAAAGCTGTCAATATGCAGTAACGGGAGGCCGTTCGTATTAAGACGGATCCAGTGGAAGGGATGGAAAAAGTAATAGTATGAGCAGAATGAAAAACATGACAGAAGGGTCACCGGCAAAGCTGATCCTTTCGTTTTCGCTTCCTCTGATGGCAGCGAATCTTGGGCAGCAGCTGTATATGATCGTGGACACAATGATTGTTGGAAAAGGAGTGGGAGTGGAGGCGCTGGCCTCCGTGGGAGCCACGGACTGGTCTTACTGGCTTGCTCTGTGGGTCATTCAGGCGATGACACAGGGGTTCGCAATTTCCATTTCCCAGCATTTCGGGGAAGGGAACCAGAGCCGGATCAAGAAAACCGTGGCCATGTCCATCTGGCTGTGCCTGGGGATCGGAGTTGTGCTGACAGTATCAGGCCTGGTTTTTGCCCGATTCCTGCTTCGTATATTACAGACTCCGGATCCTATTTTCCAGGGGGCCCTGTCTTATCTTATGATCCTATACGCCGGTATCCTGGTTGTTATGGCCTATAATATGGCGGCAGCGATCCTGCGTTCTTTGGGGGATGGAAAGACACCGCTGATTGCCATTGTCATTGCGGCCATCACCAATATCCTGCTGGATCTGCTATTTGTGCTGGTATTCCGGTGGGGCGTTGCGGGCGCTGCTTTTGCAACCGTATTGGCACAGCTTCTTGCCTTTATATACTGCCTTCTTGTTATGAGGAAAATAGATTTGCTGAAAATGGAGAGAAAGGACTGGAAGCCGGAAAGCAGCATAATAAAAAGGCAGTGCGGTCTGGGGATCCCCCTTGCGCTCCAGCATGTTCTGATCGCCATCGGAGGCATGATCCTGCAGTCTTCCATTAACCGGCACGGTTTTGTCTTTATAGCAGGATTTACGGCCACCAATAAAATCTACGGTCTGTTAGAAAGTTCCGCCATATCCCTGGGATATGCGGTCACCACCTATACGGCGCAAAATTACGGCGCAGGCCTGTATGACCGTATCCGAAACGGACTGAAAAGTTCTGTGCTCATCGCAGCGGCAATGTCCGTGTGTGTGTCCGCTGCAATGATTGCAGGTGGACGGGCTGTTCTGGGACTGTTTATTGACAGCACAAGTTCCAGCGCAGCGGAAGTGTTGGAGATTTCATATCATTACCTGTTTATCATGAGCTGTCTCCTGTCTTCCTTATATTTGCTGTATGCCTTCCGCAATACGCTGCAGGGGTTGGGAAATACCGTGGCCCCCTTTTTGTCTGGAGTTATGGAGTTTTTTGCAAGGGTTTCAGTGGCTGTGTATTTTTCCCGCTTATGGGGAACAGAGGCAATCTTTTTTGCCGAGCCATGCGCATGGGCTGCAGCTACGCTGGTACTGGTCACGGTCTGTGTAAGGCAGGTCGGAAAGCTGAGAGAAGCTTAAGAGCCTTTTTTCTCATATAACGGGTTTGGAAGGAATACCGTGAATGTGGAGCCGTGGCCAGGCCGGCTTACCACCTCAATGGAACCGTTGCACAGTGTCAGGATTTTTTTAACCAGAGCCAGTCCGATCCCATTTCCCTCCATGCTCCTGTTGGGTTCTCCCTGATAGAATTTTTCAAATATATGGTCCTGGATCTCTTTGGTCATGCCGATCCCGGAGTCTTTAAAAACGATCTTGATCAGGGAACCTGCATACTCCCCATGGATACAAATATGTCCGCCCATGGGGGTGAATTTCACTGCATTTGAAAACAGGTTTGACCAGATCTGGTACATCAGCTCCTCATTCCCATAATAATGCATTTTGGGCAGATCGATACTCATATCCAGGTTTTTGGGGGACCACAAAGGTTCCATGGAAAGCACGGCCTGGCGGATCTGCTCATCAAGGGAAAATATCTGCTTATCTGACACGATCTTTTGGTTTTCCAATTTAGATAATTTCAAAATGCTGCCGGTAAGGGAGGATAACCGTTTACTGCTCTCGGAAATACGGGACACATATATTGTCTGCTCCTCGGAAAGGGGGGATGTGATCAGCAGCGATGCATATCCCTCAATGGCGGCCAAGGGCGTCTTTATTTCGTGCGACACATTTTGTATGAAATCAGATTGGAGCAGCTCTATGGAATTTAACTGCTCCATCATTTTATTAAAATTAATGGATACGGACTGCATCTCAAAGAATTTGCTGTTTGCGGGAAGCCGGATATGGAAGTTTCCGGCCACCACTTCATCCAGGGCATGGATCAGTTCATGTATGGGTTTGAAAAAATGCCTGGAAACAATGATGGTAAACAAAAGGGAAACAATGAACACAGCGATCACCATGCCGGCCAAGGGCAGCCAGGAAACAGGGGGGCCGGTTTGGACCAGCCCGGTCTGGATGGACAAAAATGTTAAGAATACCGTGATGGGAAGTCCGATGGCAAAGGGCAGGGAGACCGCTGCGATAAATGTGATCCACAATTTGAAGTTTTTCATTCGTTGATCACCGCCTTATAGCCTAGTCCCCGTACCGTGATGATCTCAAAATTGCCGTTGTCCTGAAAACGTTTCCGGAGCCGGTTGATATGGACATCAATGGTCTGGTCCTCGGTGTTGCTCTCCCTTCCCCATATCTCATCCATTAACTGGTTGCGGGTAAATATCTTGTCAGGATAAGACAGCAGTTTATAAAGCAGCATAAACTCTTTTTTAGGAGGCATGACGGACCGGTCTCCATAATTAACGGTCAGTGCATCATAGTTCAGTTCTGTCTGCTTTATGGTGAGTTTTCTGTCCGCTGCTATACCGGACCTGCGCAGCAGTGCTTTTATGCGGAGAAGCATTTCCTCTAAATTGACAGGTTTGGTCATATAATCATCCGTCCCCAGCTTAAAGCCTTTGCTTTTTGAAGAAAAGTCGTCCTTGGCTGTGATCATAAGGATCGGGAGCCTGGGATTGTTTTCACGCAAAAAGCTTACAAATTCATAGCCATCCATGATGGGCATCAGTATATCTGTTATGACCAGGTCAATATGTTCTTTTTCTATGACGGCACAGGCCTCAAGTCCGTTGCGGGCCTGGAAGGTCTGGTATCCGTCCTTTTCCAGAACAATGGAGTAAAGCTGGAGAAGGGATTCATCATCTTCCACAATCAATATTTTCAGCATAAACATCACATTTCACCTCCAAATTTAGTTTGTGTACTCTTGCAGTACACTTTTTCCATTATACACATCCATCTTAACTATCCATGAACTTTTCCATGATTTCCGTACAACCGGCAAAAAGTTATCTCTCGGGTCCGTGTGCCGGGAGATTAAAAGAGCACACATTAGACAAAAGGAGGAAATGTGAATATTTTGTGATTTCATCTTCCGTTCATCCTGGGTTGAACGAAAATTTATTTTGGTGTGCTATCATAAACCAAAACGTGCACTCCTGGAATCTCATCCCCAAAGATGGGTGCCGGGGAGATGCCGAGAGTACACAAAATATGAAAGGAAGGAAATATATGCCTAGATCAAACATTCAGGACCGGAGATGTTTGACACGATTCAGGAGGTATGCTACGGGTCACTTTTTATATCCCTGCAGCTCTTTTTTACAGGCAGGATGAAAAAGAAGGACATCATGGAGAAGTTCAGTCAAAAACTGTCATATCTGGAAAACAGCATGAGGCAGTTGGATATAAGTGATAAGTGAGGAGAGGACAATGAAGAAAAAGATTATAACAGGAGCAGTGGTTGTGGTGGTATTGTGTGCTGTTTTGATTCCCCGGTTATTGGGAAACAAGCAGTTTGCTCAGGCGGTGTCGCCGCCTGTCATGGAAGCGGAACAGCCCGTCATGGGGGATATCAGGCTGACTACCAGCCTGATCGGCAAGATTGAGCCGTCCGATGTGGTGTACATATATCCGAAGGCATCGGGAGATGTAACGGCTGTCAATGTAAAAGCAGGGGATATAGTGGCTCAGGGGCAGGTGATCTGTACCATTGATACCAAACAGGTGGAGACGGCAAAAAGCAGTATGGATTCCGCCGGGCTGTCCCTAAAACAGGCCCGGGAGGAGCTGGCCAGGCAGCAGATCTTATACAGCAGCGGAGGGATTTCTGATCAGGAATATGAACAGTACCGGGATAATGTTACCAGCGCTGAGATTTCATATAACCAGGCCAAGTACTCCTATGAAACACAGATGGAGTACAGCCAGATCACGGCGCCTATAGACGGACTGGTGGAGATCTGCGATATGGAGCCGTATGACACAGTTTCCCAGAGCAACCTGATCTGTGTTATTTCGGGAAGAGGCAGCAGGGTGGTATCCTTTTCAGCCACAGAGAGGATCCGTGGATACCTTCAGGAGGGGGATACCATACAGGTGGAAAAGGATGGCGGCTCCTACCAGGGGACCATCTATGAGATCAGCACCATGGCGGATGAAACAACAGGGCTTTACAAGGTCAAGGCCAGCATGGATGAGGACACCTTCCTTTCCACCGGTTCAGAGGTAAAGCTGTATGTGACTTCAGAAGAGACCACCAATGCAATGACCATACCGGTGGATGCTGTTTATTATGAAGATGGAGAACCCTATGTTTATGTATATACAGACGGAAAAGTACACAAAAGGGACATTGAAAGCGGTATATATGATTCCAATACCATGGAGGTGCGATCCGGCCTGACACTGGATGATCAAGTGGTGACGACCTGGAGCTCCGAGCTGTATGAAGGGGCGGAGGTTATCTTGAAAAATCAGGAGGAGGACGGACAATGAACGGATTAACAAAGTATGTCCTGCACCGGCCTGTCACAGCGGTCATGTGTATCCTCTGCCTGATCTTTTTCGGGTATTCTTCCGTAACCGGCACACCGCTGGAACTGAGTCCGGATATGGATATGCCCATGCTGATGGTCATGACGACCTACTCAGGAGCCAGCCCGGAGGATATTGATGAACTGGTGACAAAGGAAATTGAGGACCAGGTCAGCTCTTTAAGCGGTCTGAAATCCATTACCTCCAGCTCCAGCGAGGGAAGTTCCATGGTCATGCTGGAGTATGAATACGGAACAGATACGGACGAGGCATATGATGACCTGAAGAAAAAGATCGATCTGGTGTCCAGCCAGCTGCCGGATGGGGCCGATACCCCCACTATCATGGAGATGAGCATGGACTCCCAGCCGGATATTACCCTTTCCATTGATAACCCGGAAGAGGATAACCTGTACGCGTATGTGGAAGATGAGATCGTGCCGGAGTTTGAGAAGATCTCCGTGGTGGCGGATGTGAACCTGCGGGGAGGCGCAAAGGACTATGTGAAGGTGGAGCTGATCCCGGAAAAGGTGAGCCAGTATAAGATGACCATGTCGTCCATCGCCTCCGACATAAAGGCGGCCGATCTGTCCTATCCGGCAGGCGATACGCGGGTAGGAAGCCAGAAGCTGTCTGTGTCCACCCGTCTTACATATGATACGGTGGAACTGTTAAAGGAGATACCGCTGACCACCCAGGACGGAAGCGCTGTCTATCTGGAGGACGTGGCAAATGTGTATACCACCACGGAGGACAGTGACAGCATTGCAAGGTATGACGGTCAGGAGACTGTCTCTGTTTCCATCACAAAGCAGCAGAGCGCAACATCCGTGGGTCTGTCCGATGAGGTTAAGAAGGTCATTGAAACCCTGACCATGGAGAACGGGAGCCTGAACATCGTCACGGTCAGTGACTCGGCGGACTCCATTATGGAATCCCTGCTGTCCGTTGCTGAAACCCTGATTCTGGCTGTTGTGATATCCATGGCTGTCATATGGCTGTTCTTTGGAGACATAAAGGCATCCCTGATCGTAGGAAGCTCTATTCCGGTATCCATACTGGCAGCGCTGATCCTTATAAACCTCATGGGTTTCACATTGAACGTCATTACCATGAGCGCCCTGACCCTGGGGGTAGGCATGATGGTGGATAACTCCATCGTGGTCCTGGAGAGCTGTTTCAGGGCCACGGATAAAAAGCGGGGAGGGTTTGTGGAATACCTGGAGGATGCGCTGAAGGGGACCAATGTGGTTTGGGCTTCCATACTGGGGGGCACGGCCACCACCTGCGTAGTGTTCCTGCCGCTGGCATTTCTGGAGGGAATGACCGGTCAGATGTTTAAGCCCTTGGGGTTCACCATTGTTTTCTGTATGGTGGCCTCATTGGTGGCAGCCATCACGGTAGTACCTTTGTGTTATATGATGTATAAGCCCAGGGAGCGTGAAAATGCTCCGCTTTCCAGACCAGTGATCCGCATGCAGGAGGGGTACCGGATCTTAATGAAAAAGCTTCTTCACAGGAAAAAAACAGTTCTGGGCGTATCTCTGGGGCTTCTGGCATTCTCGCTTTTAATCGCCACAAAGCTGGATATGGAGCTGATGGCTTCCGATGACCAGGGTGAGGTCAGCATATCGGTGGATACAAGGCCGGGGCTTATAACGGAGAAGGTGGATGCCATCCTGCAGGAGATTGAGCAGGTGATCGTACAGAACCCCAACCTGGAGTCCTACATGACTTCCTATGGCGGCAGTTCTCTTATGGGCGGCAGTTCAGCCAGCATAACGGCCTATCTCAAAGATGACAGGGATATGTCCACGTCAGAGGTGGCCAATCTGTGGAAGCAGGAGCTGTCGGAAATTAAAAACTGTGATATTACCGTGGATGTCAGTTCTTCCATGAGCATGATGTCCTCCTTTGGAGAGAGCTATGAAGTGATCCTAAAGAGCGCAGATTATGACGCAGTGAAAGAGGTGTCATCCAATATTGTCAGTGAGCTGATGGAACGGGATGACGTTACCAAGATCCATTCCGATATTGAGAATTCCTCCCCGGTGGTGGAAGTGAGGGTGGACGCATTAAAAGCCCAGTCCATGGGGCTGACAGCTTCGGCCATCGGCAGTACGGTAAGCAGCCTGATCGGCGGTGTGGAGGCAACGGAGATTGAAGTGGACGGTGAGGACATTGAGGTCAGGGTGGAATATGCGGATGATGAATATAAAACCATTGACCAGGTAAAAGGAATTGTACTGACTACATCCAACGGAGGTTCCGTGGCACTGACTGACCTGGCAGATGTAAAGTTTGTGGACAGTCCGGCCACCGTGTCAAGGGAGGATAAGCAGTACCTGGTCACCATCACAGGCGAATATACGGAACAGGCCGACAGGGACACGGAGAACCGGATAAAAAACCAGGTGGTCACCCCCAACCTGACCAGCACCGTGACCATTGGCCTGAACTCCATGGACCAGTCCATGAATGAAGAGTTCTCAGCCCTGTTCGGAGCGATCGGCACAGCAGTATTCCTGATCTTCGTGGTGATGGCAGCCCAGTTTGAATCGCCCAAGTATTCATTTATGGTCATGACCACCATTCCATTCAGCCTGATCGGCGCATTTGGACTTTTGTATCTGACCAATTGTAAGATAAGCATGGTATCCCTGATCGGATTCCTGATGCTCATAGGTACGGTTGTCAACAACGGAATCCTGTTTGTGGATACGGCCAACCAATACCGCAGGGAGATGGATATGGACACGGCATTGATAGAGGCAGGCGCCACACGTATACGTCCTATTTTGATGACAACGTTGACAACCGTGCTGTCCATGATCCCGATGGCCATGGCTTTGGGAAATTCCGGAAGCATGACCCAGGGACTGGCGGTGGTGGATATCGGCGGCCTGACCGCGTCCACAATCCTGTGCCTCTTGATGCTGCCTGTTTATTATAAGATGATGAGTGGAAAAACAAAGCAGGAGAGTGAAACATGAAATGGTATAAAATGATGACCGCCGCCCTGGCCGCCGCTTTGGGGCTTACAGGGCCCTGGCCTGCCTGGGCTGCAAGCCCGGAATTTGCCAGGACCGGGGAGGAGTGGGCAAAACTTAGAGATGACGTGATTGAGTATGGTGAACTGGCGGACTTGATCCATGAATATAACGCAACGGTACAGAATAACCAGTATGACTATCAGAAATTCAGGGAGGATTACGGGGATACCAATTCGGAGGTGGCGGATGCATACTATGACCTGGCCCAGGATTATTACAATGATATGTCCGGAGAGGATGATGCCAGTTCCAGAATGTCGGATCTGAACCTTCAGATACTGGGGGACAATATGATGGAACAGGCGGATGAAAGCCTGGAGGACAGTAAGATCTATCTTTTGACTTACGAGCAGGCTGAAAAGAACCTGGTGGTCACGGCCCAGTCAAAAATGATCTCCTATTATGAACAGCTTTTAAAACAGCAGCAGAAGGAGGCGTCCCTGGAGGAAGCAAAGCAGGATTACAGCCTTGCCCAGGTAAAATACGCCGCAGGCACCATAACCCAGGTGGAGGTTCTGAGCGCACAGGAAGCCGTACAGTCCGCTGAAGATGAGCTTAAACAGCTGGGTTCGGAGATACGGAACACAAAAGAGACTCTGCTTGTGCTGCTGGGATGGAACTATAATGACAGCCCCGTCATAGGGGAATTGCCGGAACTGGATATGAGCAGGATAGACAGCATGGACCCGGAGAAGGATCTTAACCAGGCGCTTGAAAACAACTACACATTAAAGATCAACAGACGGAAGCTTGAGAATGCCAAGAGCCAGACCACATCCGACAGCCTTAAGACTGCCATTGCCAATAATGAGAAGCAGATAGGCGCGTCCCTGTCCAGTGCTTATAAATCAGTATTGTCCGCCAGGATCACATACCAGCAGGCGCTTACACAGGCACAGCTGGAGGAAACCAATACACAGATAGCGGCCGGCAAGCTTCAGGCAGGTATGATGACCCGGCTGGAATATGAAAAACAGGTGCACGCCAGGGACAACAGCCAGATTACCTCAAAAACAGCTGCATTGAGCCTGATGACAGCCATGGAGAATTACCAGTGGGCGGTCAATGGTCTGGCGGCGGCAGAGTAGCAGGAGGTGAGGCGGTTGATTAAAAAGAGGAAATGGGCGATGTATCTGATACTGCTGGGAATTACTGCTGTTTCCTCCTTCTGCCATGCCGGGACAGCATGGGCGGACATGGAAGAGGCTCAGGAGGAAGTACAGCAGGAGGCACAGAAAAATAAACAGGGCCCAGGTGATGAGGGGGAGGTTCAGGAATATCTGGGAGAGGAACAAAATGAAAAACTGAAGGATCAAGTGCTGGAGTACTCGGAAATCCAGGATATGATCAGAAACTATAACCCTTCTGTCCAGGAGGCGGTATCCGCCTATAACAGGACACTGGAGCAGTACGCAGACGGATGGGCAGAAATGAAGTTCGGCAAAAACAGTGTGGCCACAGATAAGAAAAATGCAAAAGACAGCGGGGACGCGCAGCAGTATTCCTACTATGCAGCGGAAGAGGCCATCTATCAGTCCGCGGCTAAATCCTACCAAAAAATGTACGATAGTATGCAGTCTGCTTCCAGTACCAGCAGCCAGCGAAAAATCGAACGGCAGATGACCGTGGCAACCCAATCCCTTGTGATCTCTTATGAAACCATGAGGCTTGAAAGAGATACCCTTGAAAAGGAAAGGGAACTTTATCAGAAACAGTATGAGCTTGCGGTTGTGAGGGAACAGGCGGGAATGGGAACGCAGGCGGACGTATTAAAGGCATTGAACCAGGTACAGTCCGCAGAGGCGTCCATTGCTTCCACGGATGAAAGCATGGCAGGTCTCTATGACTCTATCTGTCTCTCGGTGGGAAGGGATACAAACGGAGGGATGGTGATCGCGGAAATTCCCGCAGCCGATACGAAGCGGGCAGATGGGATCAATCTGGAAGAAGATACAAGAAAGGCCATTGGAAATAATGATACACTGATGAGTGACAGGCATTCCCTGCAGGCGACATCCACCTCCAGTTCAAATTATAAGCTGCGTACCATGGAGGAGGGAGAACAGAAGCTGGCCAGCAAGATGAAGAGTCTGTATGATTCGGTGCAGCAGAAAAAGAAAGCCCTGGAAACTGCTGCAACAGGATATGAGAAGGCAGGCAGGGAAAAACAGAATGCGGATACGAAGTACAGTATTGGAATGCTGAGCCAGGATGAATATTTAAGGGAGCAGATGAATTATATCCAAAGAACAGCGGAATACAGATCCGCGGATCTGGCATTTACCCAGGCCATGGATGCATATGACTGGGCCGTATTGGGAATCGCGGACATTGAAGCATAGAGGAGGGGGAGCTGCTGCCAAGGAGCGGATCAGTGAGGGGATGGGGAGATTTTCGGCACATAAAAAGGCGGATCAGCGAAGAAGGAGGATTGGCTAAAAAAACACAAGATACCGAAAGGATATTGTGATATAATGTAAAATGCCGAATAGAGAAAAAGGGGTATTATGAAGTATATGAAGAACGGATATAACAAAACAGTGTATGCCTGCTTTACCGGATATGTGGTACAGGCGATTGTAAATAATTTTGCACCTTTGCTGTTCCTGACCTTTCAGGGCAGTTATGGGATTCCCTTGAGTAAGATCACCATGCTGGTCACCATTAACTTTATCCTCCAGCTGCTGGTGGACCTGGTTTCCATTGGGTTTGTGGACAGGATCGGCTACCGGGCGTCCATGATGCTTGCCCATATCTTTGTGGCGGCAGGACTGGTATCCCTGACCGTTCTGCCGGAGGTGTTTGAGGACCCTTTTGCGGGTCTGCTGATCGCGGTCATGGTATATGCGGTGGGCGGCGGGCTCCTTGAGGTCCTGGTAAGCCCTGTGATGGAAGCCTGCCCCACGGACAATAAGGAAAAGGCCATGAGTTTGCTCCATTCTTTTTACTGCTGGGGCCATGTGGGTGTGGTTTTGTGTTCCACCATATATTTCAGGATTTTCGGCATTGGCAGCTGGAAAGCAATGGCCCTTATATGGGCGGTGATTCCCCTTTTAAATACATTTGTATTTGCAAAGGTACCCATTGCGCCCCTTACACCGGAAAATGAGACAGGGCTTACCATCAAGGCGCTTTTCTCCAAAAGGATCTTCTGGATCCTGATGCTGATGATGGTCTGCGCGGGAGCGTGCGAACAGTCTGTAAGCCAGTGGGCTTCCACGTTTGCCGAAAAGGGACTGGGTGTGAGCAAGACTGTGGGGGATCTGGCAGGTCCCATGGCATTTGCTGTTCTCATGGGAACCTCCAGGGCCTTTTACGGCAGGTTCGGCCACAAGATCAATTTGGAACGGTTCATGATCTACAGCGGCATTCTGTGCATCCTGTCCTATCTGTGCATTTCCCTGCTTCAGGTCCCTGTCCTTGGTCTGGCGGGGTGTGCCCTGTGCGGCTTGTCCGTGGGGATCCTGTGGCCGGCCACCTTCAGCATGGCCGCGGCCTCAGTGAAACGGGGAGGCACTGCAATGTTTGCCTTTTTAGCATTGGCCGGGGATCTGGGATGTTCCGGGGGCCCCACACTGGTGGGGGTGGTGTCCGGCTATTTTGGAGATGATCTGAGAAAGGGGATCCTGGCAGCGGTGGTGTTCCCGGTCCTGCTGCTGTTGGGGATCATGGGCAGCAGGAAATCAAAAACAGGCCTTGCAGTATAGGGCCTGTTTTTGTCTGAACAAGATTATAGTCAGGATAGCAGCTCTTCATAATCAGCCTGGGGCATGGGGCGGTGGAAATAAAAGCCCTGTGCGAACCGGCATCCCATTGCCTGAAGCAGTTGGGACTGGGTGCGGTTCTCCACGCCCTCGCAGATGACCGTCATTCCCAGTTCACCTGCCATCTGGATCAGGTTTCGCAGCACAATCTGTTCCCGGATCCCGGCAACCCCGTGGCACACAAAGCTTCGGTCCAGCTTGAGGATATCTGCGGTCAGCTGCTGGAGCTGTCCCAGGGAAGAATAGCCGGAGCCAAAATCATCAATGGAAATCAGGAATCCCAGTTCCTTCAGCCGGGGAAGCATGGAGACAATGGTATCGGAATCTTCAAGAAGAGCGCTCTCCGTGATCTCGATCTCCAGAAGATTTTTAGGGATCCCATAGAGGTCGGCAATGCGGCAGACCTGTTCCGGAAAGTCCGGTTCTATAAAGTGCAGCCTTGAGAAATTACAGGAAACAGGCAACAGCCGGATCCCTTGCTGCTTCCATGACTGAATGGTGCGGCAGACTGTCTCAAACAGCCAGAAGTCCACTTTTTTTACCATACCGTTTTTTTCAAACAGAGGGATAAAGGTTCCCGGCATGAGAAATCCCTTTTCCGGATGGTTCCACCGGATCAGCGCCTCGCTGCCGATCACCTGTGCGTCCCTTATGGATACCTTGGGCTGGTAATACACCTCGAATTCATTGCAGGAAAGGGCCTGATCCAGGCTGCTTTCCAGCTGTCCGGCCACAACGGCCGCCCTGCGCATCTGCTCATCATACAGCACGGCAAAACTTCCCGGTGTGTTTTTGGCATGGCGCCTTGCATAGTTTGCCAAATCCATCATCTGATGGATGTCCGGATCTTCGGCCTGGCCGGTAAGGTAAACCCCAAAGACAACATGGATCCGGTTGGGAATTTCTGTTTCTTCCTTTCTCCACTGGTCCAGTTTGTCAACGCAGGCGGTCAGGCGTAAAGTGAGCTGTTCCCAGGATTGGTACTGCAGTAACAGTACAAAATTGTCCGCGGATATACGCCCGCAGCACTCCTTGGGGCCTAAGGCCTCAGACAGGACCCTGGCGCAGGTAAGCAGCACCTTATCTCCCATGGCAAATCCAAAGGTATCATTGATAAGCTTGAATTGACGGATATCTCCGTAAAGCAGTGCAAGACCGTGCTGTTTTTTGTTTGATGTCAGGGCGGACCATTTGCCATAAAAGCCGTTCATGCTGTCCAGGCCGGTCAGCTCATCCTTGTACAGCAATTCCTGGATCCTGCGGTTGCTGCGCAGGGCGTTTCTGAGATTATAACTCACCAGGAGAATGATGATGCCAAGTATCAGGGACACTCCGCCCATCACAGGCCAGGTGTGCTGCTCCACAAATTCAGCCAGGCTTATATCCTTTGCGTCCGCGGAATTTTTGATCATAAATGCATCGACCTGTTCCGCGGGCAGGTATTGGATGCATTTGTTTAAGATGGAATACAGGCGGGGATCCGCGTTGGAGGAGACGCCGATACACAGTTTGTTGGTATACCGGCTCAGCGTGGTCTCGTTCATATCATTGTAATATATATCATCCAGGAAGGATCCGGCCGCCTGGGTGTTAAGGTAAGCTGCGTCCGCCTTACCCTGATGCACTGCATCCAGACATTCCCGTATGGATGAAAAGTAGTGGATCACACTATTGGGAAAATCCTTTGCTACTTCTTCGGAGAGTTGATATCCCTTTGGAAGGGCCAGGACCTCCTGAACTGCGGAATTGTTCCGTGTGATGAGGGAGGTGGGAGAGCTGAGGTAATAAAGGGTGGAGTTGATGTGGTTCCTTCCGTCCCAGAGGTAATCCCCATCGGACACACACAGGGCATCCACCTTTCCCTGGGACAGAAGCTCCAATGCCTCCGACTGGGGATGCGCCTCATAAACAAAGAAAAGTTCGCTGTTGCTCTCAATAAAATGGAAAATGTCGGAAACCACACCCCTGAACTCGCCGGAATTTTTATCCTGATAGGACAGGGGGGCAAATCCGGGATCGTATGATACGACCACAGGACCGGCCTGCGCCATGTACTGTCTCTCATCCCTGGTAAACACAGGCTTTTGGTTGGTGCTGGGGGAAAGGTATTTGTCATAGAGATCCGTACTGTAACCGGGATTGTTTAACAGGATGCTGTTCATGGCCCTGTTCAGGTCATCCAGCAGTCCGGGATTTTTCTTTGTCACAGCAAAATACAGGGGACTGGGGGAAAACTGGGCAACGCTGCGGTAGGAACTGTTCTTGCCAAGATGGGTGATCGCCACACCGTCCAGGACACCCTGATCCAGGGCGGACAATAGCTCGCCTGTCTCCTCATAATCAATGATATCCAGGGTGATCTGATGTTCCGCGCAGAATTCCCTGAAACGGACGCCATCGATCCCTCCCTTGATGATCCCTACTTTCATGCCTTCAAACGCTTTAAAGTCCTCGTAGTCATAGCGCTCATCATCCATGCGCACATTCAGGGTAGTATAGATGCTGCACATGGGCTGGGTTACAAACAGGATCTCATTTAACCGTTCTTCTGAAAAATAGACGGAAGGAAGGAGATCGATCTCCCCGTCCACAAGCATATGATATGCCGCATTCCAGCTCCCGGCATCCACGATTTCAAACCTGAGTCCGGACTGCTTGGCGATTTCCTGGAGGAATTCTATGTTGTAGCCGACATACTCCCCCTGCTGGTTCAGTGACATATAATCCCCGTCTTCATAATAGCCCACTTGTATGGTCTGGGTTTCATGGGTTTGGATTTCAGCGGTTTGGGGTTCAGCGGTTTGGGCAAAGACAGCGTCAGGCGTCAGAAGGCACAATGACAGGACCATGATGATCTGAACTAGGATTCGATGGGCAATACGGCGCATGGGGACTTCACCTTCTTCCAATATGATAAGTCAAAAATCTTCCATAATTATATCAGAGTTTCCTTTAAATAACAATCTGATGGTTAAAACCACAGCTTTAAAATGTTTCTTAGAATCCATACTGCAGGAATCCCCAAAGCATTTGTGGGTATACTACCCTCAGTGGACAAGGGTATTCCAAACGGCTGTTACAGGGAGGCAGATGCAATGGCAGAAAAGCAGATAAACAGGGAAGATTTCAGAACGGCTGGGTCTATATGGAGTGATTGTGCAGAGCGTCCGGCTTTTCAACGTCTGAAGACGGATCTAAAGACAGACGTGCTTGTGATCGGAGGAGGCATGGCCGGACTTTTATGCGCTTATATGCTGGACCGGGCGGGAGTGGACTATGTGCTGGTTGAGGCAGATACCATCGGAAGAGGGATCACAGAGAACACCACTGCCAAGATCACATCCCAGCACGGCCTGATCTATCACAAGCTGGTAAAGGAATTCGGCATGGAAAAGGCGGCAATGTACCTTCACGCCAATGAGGATGCCCTGAGCAGATATAAGGACCTGTGCAGGGGAATAGACTGTGATCTTGAAGAAAGGGACGCCTTTGTATATTCCCTGAAAGACACGCGGGAGATGGAAGATGAACTGGATACCCTGGGAAAACTTCACTTTCCATCGGAGTTTGTAAAGCATCCGCCCCTTCCCTTCCCGGTGGCCGGGGCCGTGCGGTTTGCGGATCAGGCCCAGTTCAACCCCATAAAATTCATCCGAGGGATTGCCGGCGGCTTAAACATTTATGAACACACAAGGGTAAGGGAACTGGCAGAGGGAAAGGCGATGACTGACGCGGGGACTGTTACAGCGGATCATATGATCGTTGCCACCCATTTTCCTTTTATCAATAAGCATGGGAGTTATTTCCTGAAAATGTACCAGCACCGTTCCTATGTGATCGCCCTGGAACATGGGCCGGATCTGAAGGGCATGTATGTGGATGCGGCGCCTGCAGGGCTGTCCCTGCGCAACTATAAGGATCTGCTGCTGGTCGGCGGAGGCGGACACCGAACGGGGAAGACGGGAGGAAACTGGGAGGAACTCAGACGGTTTGCATCCGATCATTATCCGGATGCCCGGGAATGCTGCCGGTGGGCCGCCCAGGACTGTATGACCCTTGACCATGTCCCTTATATCGGCCGGTATTCCAGACGCACCCGCGGCCTGTTGGTGGCAGCCGGATTTAACAAATGGGGGATGACGTCCTCCATGGTTTCCGCCATGGTGCTTACGGATATGGTCATGGGAAAGAAGAATCCTTATGAAGCGGTATTTTCCCCGTCCAGGACCATGCTCAGGCCGCAGCTGGCAGCCAACGGGCTGGAGGCGGCAAAGAATCTCTTAACCCTGTCAACTCCCCGCTGTCCCCATATGGGATGCGCGCTGAAATGGAATCAAGCTGAGCATTCCTGGGACTGTCCATGTCATGGCTCGCGCTTTGACGGAAAAGGGCATCTGACGGATAATCCGGCCACAGGGGACTTAAAATCAGGGAAAGGACATGTATAAGGAGATGTACAGGAGCTGAAGCGTACCGGGATTCTGAAATCCCCCCTGCTAAAAAGGATATGCTGGGAACAGCTGCTTTAACGCATAAATAAACAGGACGGCGCCGGTATCAGTCAGTGATTGATACCGGCGCCGCTTTGTCTGTATTCCATGGACTTAATTGTCGATCTGTGGTAGAATGGTATTCATGTGAGTGGTAAGAAATTACATAATTTATGGTACGGAGGACAGTATTATGCAAAAGCGAATCGTAACCATGCTTTTGGCTGCAGCGCTGCTTGTCTCCGGTGTCCTCTCCATCCTGTCCATCCATGGACTGCAGGGGAATGCGCGGATCATCAATTATACCGGCGTAGTGAGGGGGGCGACCCAGAGACTGATCAAACAGGAAATGAACGGACAGCATAATGATGCCCTCATTGCCAGATTGGATGGGATTTTAAACGAACTGGCCACCGGCCAGGGAGATAACGGCCTCCTGCGTTTGGAGAACGATGCATTTCAGGAACTGATCGCCCAGATGCAGGATCAGTGGGAAGAGATCAAGGATGAGATCCGTCAGGTCCGGCAGGGGACAGACAAGACAGAACTTTACAGGCTCAGTGAAGCGTATTTTGAGCTGGCCGACCGCACGGTTTCTGCAGCGGAGGAGTATTCAGAGCAGCAGGTGGAGCGGGCGGAACAGGGATTTTTTATTCTGGGGGCGGCGGTTATCATCCTGACCCTTTTTCTGGTGTGGTATGGCCGTATTCAGAAACAGCGCCAGAAGGCATTGACGGATGCGGAGGATGCCAACCGGATCAGGAGCGAACATCTGGACCGCATGTCCGAGGACCTGCGTGCGCCGATGGATGCCATTTCGGAACTTCTGTATGTCAGTGATGTGGAGAGCAATGACCTTCTCTTCCTGAACGAGGCCGGACGGAAAACATTTGGGGTAACGGACCTGAGGGGACAGAAGTGTTATAAGGTCCTTCAGGGTCTGGACCATCCCTGTGAATTCTGCACCACTTCATTTTTGGTGCCTGGAGAGAATTATACCTGGGAATTTACAAACCCCATTACAAAGAAGCATTATCTGCTGAAGGACCGGCTGCTGCAGTGGGACGGCCGCCCTGCAAGGATAGAGATCGCTTTTGATATCACGGAAGCGGAAGCGGAAAAGCAGGCGCTTAAGAACACCCTGGACACGGAACAGATGGTCATGGAGTGTGTGCGTATCATGTACAGGCAGCCTGACATGGCGCTGTCCGCCCCCATGGTGCTGGAACACCTGGGATGCTTTCTCTCGGCGGACCGTTCCTATCTGGCCATGCTGCGAGACGGTCTGCTGTATAATGATTTTGAATGGTGCAAAGACGGGATTGACTCCCAGAAAGAAAACCTGCAGGGTGTCCCACTGTCCTCCGTTGAACGCTGGGTGCCCATATTCAACAGCCAGAAGTGTGTCATACTTGAGAACATAGAAGATATAAAGGAAAGCTATCCCCAGGAATATGAACTGCTGAGTTCCCAGGGTATCCGCAGCCTGGTGGCCGCGCCCATGGAACAGAACGGGAATTTCAGAGGACTTTTGGGAGTGGACAACCCGCCGCCGGAGCGGATACGGAGCATCGGGTCCCTGCTGCAGACCCTGTGTTATTTCCTTATGCTGGCCTACCAGCGTACGGAAAGCGAACAGCAGCTTTCCCATATGAGCTATTATGATATGCTTACCTCCTTTTACAACCGCAACCGGTATATTGAGGACTCCGCTGCATTATCCGGCCGCTCGGGGCCAATGGGTATTGTGTACCTGGATGTGAACGGCCTTAAGGATATCAATGATGAGCACGGCCATGCCTATGGGGATAAGGTGCTGGTGGAATGCACCTGTCAGATGAGGGAGGTATTCAGGGATTCCAATTATTACAGGATCGGCGGGGATGAGTTTGTCATCATCTGCCCGGGGATCGACCAGGAAACCTTTGACATGAGGGTGGCGGATCTGCGCCATCATTTCAGGCTGAACCCCTTGTGCAAGGCTGCCATTGGGGCGCAGTGGGATCAGGAGTACGCTAACCTCCAGCAGGTCATTGCAAAGGCTGATGCAAAGATGTATGAGGATAAGAAGGATTTCTACCGCAGGAATCCCTCCTCCCACCGATACCGCCACCATAATGACCAGGTGCTCCATCTGTCTGATCCAAAGGTGCTGCAGGAAGAGATCTGTCAGGAGCGTTTTGTGGTATATCTTCAGCCTCAGATATCCTCATCTGACTGCTGTGCCGTGGGGGCGGAGGCCCTGATCCGCTACCAGCCTTATTCAGGATCCCTGATCCTGCCCGGCAATTTCCTTCCTCTGCTGGAGGAGAGCCAGACCATAAGCCAGATTGATTTTTATGTATTTGAGTATGCCTGTTCCCAGCTTAAGGAGTGGGCAAGACAGGGAAAGCAGGCCCTCCCTGTGTCGGTGAACTTTTCCAGAAGCTCCTTGTCCCAGCACGATTTTGTAGACCGCTTAAACAGGCTGTGCCGGCAGTACGGCGTGGATAAACGGTATCTGGAAATTGAACTGACAGAGACGGCCCGTGAAGGGGATGGCGTGGATCTGAAAGCCCTGATCCGCAGTCTCAGGGAAGAGGGATTTATCGTTGCCATTGATGATTTTGGGACGGAGTACGCCAACCTGGCCCTGCTGTCCACGGTTGAGTTTGACGTGCTTAAGCTGGACAAAAGCCTGGTGGATGACGTGGCCCTTAGTTCCAGGGCCCGTTCCGTGGTGGAGAATATAGTGAGTATCTGCAAAGGGATGCAGATCAAGGTGGTGGCGGAAGGGATCGAGACAGAGGAACAGCTGGAAGCGCTGCGCTCCTGCGGAGTTGAACTGGTGCAGGGATATCTGTTCAGCAAACCCATCCCCACCAGTGAGTATGAAGAAAAATATTTAAAATCATAAGAGGGGAATAATGATATGCCAGCCTTGAATTTATTGATCAAACCATCATCAGGCATGTGTAATTTAAACTGCACCTACTGTTTTTACCACGACCTGATGAGCAAGCGGGAGATCCCGTCCTATGGATTCATGTCCGGGGAGATACGGGAAACCCTGATAAAGAAGGCGCTTGACTATGCTGCAGGCCAGTGCTCCTTTGGATTCCAGGGGGGAGAACCCACCATGATCGGACTGGAGTTCTACAAGGAGTTCGTGGAGCTGGTAAAACAGTATAACCATAAGAACCTGGATGTGAGTTTTTACATACAGACCAACGGATACCAGCTGTCTCAGGAATGGGTAAAGTTCCTGGCAAAGCATCATTTCCTTACAGGGATATCCCTGGACGGCACCATACACACCCATAACCGTTACAGAAAGAACTATGACGGGAAGGATTCATTTGCCCAGGTCATGGAGACGATTGAGCTGTTTGACCGCTACAAGGCAGAGTATAATATTTTGACCGTTGTAAATCAGGCCACTGCCATGAGCGTGAGGAAAATCTATCAGTTTTACCGTAAAAATGATTTCCGTTACCTCCAGTTCATTCCCTGTCTGGATCCGATCGGGAAGGAGAAGGGAAACGAGGAATACTCCCTGCTGCCGGAGGCATATGGGAAGTTTCTGTGTGAACTGTTTGATCTGTGGTATGATGACTATCTTCATGGAAGGATTGTTTCCATCCGCACCTTTGACAATTATCTGGGGATCCTTCGGGGATATCCGCCTGAAGCGTGCGACATGCGGGGGCAGTGCAGTGTCCAGCATGTGGTGGAAGCGGACGGAAGTGTGTATCCATGTGATTTCTATGTATTGGACCAATGGAGGCTGGGAAATGTTATGGAGGATGATTTCGCTGACTACCGTGCCAGGGAAAAGGCCAGGGAATTTATAGAAAGTTCACATAACATAGATGAGGAGTGCCAAAACTGCCGCTATTTCCCGCTGTGCCGCGGCGGATGCCGCAGGGTGCGGGAGGAGAGTGCATCGGGCAGGAACTATTTCTGCCGGTCTTACAAGATGTTCTTTGATTATGCCCTTGACCGGATGGGAAGGATGAGATAAGGCGCTGTGGCCTGTGTGGTAAATAATATCGGTTCAAATATATAGCGCTTGACAGATGTATCAGGAGACATTCATAATAGGGCCTTTAGGGGCCCTTTTTCAGTTCTATCTTATCCGCCTGATAAAGCATTGGACGGTCTTTAAGAAAATGTTAAGTATTTTATAGTACTTGACATTGCATAGTAGTATGTATAATATAGTATCTAAAGGAGGACGGCCATGAATCCACAATTTAAAAAAGGGGTCCTTGAGTTGGTTGTGCTGGAATCTGTCAGGAAAAAGGACATGTATGGATATGAACTGGTGGAGGAGGTATCAAAGGTGATTGATGTAAATGAAGGAACCATTTACCCGCTGTTAAAGCGCCTTACCAATGAGAGGTATTTTGAGACCTATCTGAGGGAATCCACGGAAGGCCCCCCCAGAAAATATTACCATATAACAGCAGCCGGTGTGCTGTACCGTGACCGGCTGGAGCAGGAGTGGAATGAATTTCAGGAAAAGGTATGTGTATTTTTAAAGGAGCAGAAGGATGAATAAAAAAGAATTTTTAGAGGAACTGGGAGGATACCTTGCCATCCTGGATGAGAAGGAGCAGCAGGATATCCTGGAAGAATATTCGCAGCACATTGATATGAAGATTGAGAATGGACTAAGTGAGGAGGACGCTATCCGCGATTTCGGCCATATAGGGGAGCTGGCAGGGGAGATACTGGAGGCGTACCATGTTAATCCGGAATATAAGGGAGCCGGGGCATTAAAAGTAAAAAAGGGTACAAAGGCTGCCGCGAAAAAGGGAAAACAGCTGCTGTATACAGTGTCCGGCTTTTTCCGGAAAGGACGGGAGGCCGCCGGGCGGTTCCTGGCCCTTTGTTGGGGAAAGACAAAGAAAGGGATCGTCAGGGCCAAGGCGGCTCTGTCCAGGCCATGGAAGGGGGAGCGCCCTGCTCATGCCGGGAGATGGAGCAGGACCGGATCCGGGATCCGGACGCTGCTGCCCATGTCCAAACGAAAAGCAGGTTCCATATTCAGTGAGGGACAGGCGGCACCAGGCGGAGAAGATGGGATACCTGACAGTGCAGGATCAGTATACGGCGGTGTAATGCCTGGTGCGGTGAATACTGTATCCGGGACGAGGGCCGGGAGGACTTCCTGTCTTTCCGGTTTTAAAAAGTGGCCGGGAAAGATATGCCGCTCCATAGGAGCCTTGATGGGATACTGTCTCCGCCTGGTCCTGTTTACGGTCCTGTGGGGTATCCGGTGGTGCTGGAACTGCTGCATGATCTTCCTGGCCCTGATCAGTGCTGTTTTCACACTGGCCTTTTTGTTCCTGTTTGGAGTTGCAGCGGTCTGGCTGTCCCAGGGATTTCCGTTCATGGGCACAAGCCTGATGAGCTTAGGCCTTATCCTCTGCGGCGTATCCTTTACATACCTGTGCGTCAGCTTTCTGCGTCTGCATAAAAAGGGAAAGGAAGCAAGTGGGCGGAAAACAGATGACCGGGATACGGATGACCAGAAGGAAGAAACACAACTGAAGGAGGTACGGCATGCGTAAGTTACAAATGATTATGATCGGGGTTTTCTGCACCGGTGTTTTTCTGAGCGGGGCAGGGACCGGACTTGCCTTTTCTGAGGTATCTTCTTTTGCCTATATGGGAGAGAAGGATGCAGGAACCGTGGACATGCAAACGGAAGAATTTGAGTGTGCCTTTGAACCCCGGGAGGAGAAGTTGGCGGTTTATAATCACTATGGATCTCATTCCGGGCAGGAAGAACTGGTGGAGTCACCGGATGTACCGGAAAACACCATCCGTTTCCAGGTTACCTATAATGCGGCAGCTGTAAAGCCGTTTCTCGATTATGCGGAAAATGAATCGGCCGGTATCTATTATTCATACATAGGAGACAGTTCCGATGATTTTAAAATATTTATGGAATGCAAGGATCAGATACTGGCAGATCTAAAGGACAGAAAGATCAGCACTTACCGCACACAGACCATCAAAGAGATCAAGATCCTGGTTAATCCGTCCTCAGTGGATTCCATCCGTTTTGTGAGATGATATGGGCCGGTTTTCCAGTTACAAATAGATGAAGCACCCGGGAAACTTTCACAAGAGCTTCCCGGGTGGAGTTAGAACATAAGATGGCTGAGCGTTCAGGGGTCTTTAAAATGCCATTGACTCAAGCCAGAAATTGGAGCCGGAGCCGGCCAGGGTAACGGTGTAAGAATTATTCTGAAGGAAATTCATCCAGGTATCCACAAGGGGTGTACGCAGGTTGGAACTTCGGTAAACCGTGATGCGGTAGCGTCCCGGTGCCACATTATAAAAACGAGTAAAGTTCAGGAAATCCAGGTTGGAGACAACCAGCCGGTCATTTACGTAGATCTGCACCGGCTCACGGACCGCGGCGTTATAGAATCTGACGCGTGCAGTGGTGATTGGGAAAACATTTCCCGGCAAAAGCACGCCCCAATTCCATGACCAGTCAGGTCTAGGCGGCTGGGGTCTGGGCGGCTGGGGTCTGGGCGGCTGGGGTCTGGGCGGCTGAGGCC
>NZ_JYHN01000051.1:0-179532 GCF_000954015.1 Clostridium sp. FS41 | reverse complement strand
CTTGCACAAAGGCATGTGGAATTTAGTCTCGCACACTATTTTCAGATGCCCCGTTGGCATGCAAAAAACATCAAAACTGGGTGCTTATAGATTCATTATAAGGCAAATATATGAATTTGTTAAGGTGCAAAGTGGAAGTTAATTCCGCAAATTTACTGGAATAGTCCACAACTGGAATTTAGTTTTTCATTTAAGTAACTTCTTCCAGCAGGCTCCTGGCATTGACGCGCTCCGACATCTGGTGGGCATCCTTGCCAACTGGGCCAAAAAGAAGGGCCGGAACCTGGAATCCCGCCATGGCATCCAGGTCCATATGATACATACCTCCCCACAGCGGCGTATTGGCCGCATAGGACTGAAGTTCCGCCCGGTCCGGACCTGCGCAGTAGCTTAAATCCGATATCCCGCAGCAGTAATTGCGCCTGCCCAGCGGGATGCCGCACACTGTCTCTGCCGATGCTGCCAGTATCTCATACAGCGCGCTTCCTCTTCCAGTGCTTCCTCCCCCTGTACTTTCTCCTCCCCCTGTTCTTACTCCCCCTGCACTGCCCCCCGCACTGCCCTCCGCGCTATCCCTACCCGCGCCATCCGGAATGCGGTCGCTGTGATAAGCCGGGTAATAAGGCGGTGCAAAGGAGATCACCATCAAAGGGGCTGTAATCTCCGAGTAGGTCAGTACCGCGTCCATGATCTCCAGCGTGGCCTTGGGATAATTCCATTCCCCTGACCGGATACGGGCTTGTGCTGTCTCATAGAGGTCACGGAACCACTTTCCCGCTTCCTCCCCGTGGCGCTTGTGGCAGACATCCACCAGCTGGCCATACTCCATCACGCACCGGTCCATATCCACCTTTGGAAGGATATCCCCGGATTTCACACATGCCTCCTGGGCCTCCATGCGTTTCAGGTATGAGGAAAATGATTCCCTCCCGATTTCCTTCAGCCTGGCCATAACCGAATCCGCTGTCTTGTTGAATCCCAGCATACTCATGTATCCCGCTGCTCTCAGGGGAACGGAGACATCATATCCCTCCTTGCGGTCCCTCAGATTAAACCAGGTGGGCGGAGGGCATGGTTCCCCCTCATACTGTTCAGAGAACTCAGGCGCCAGCTCGGTGCGCATAAACATCTCAGCCAGTACGCCCACTGCGTTTAGTCCATGGAAACAGTTCACCACATGGGCTTTGGCCCCCTGTACCAGCACCGCGGGCATGGTCTTTCCCACGGAACCGATATACACCTGCTGCTTCCCTTCCTCATTAAAGCTGGGCTCCAGATCCAGCAGGCATGCATATTCCAGTCCATACTCTTGCAAAAGACCTGTAAATAGTGGAATGGAGCCCCGCATCCCGGCGGAATATGCCTCCTCATCCGCCACCGCTGCAAAAAGCAGGCACCCGGGCAGCTGCGGATGCTCCAGCATCAGCCGGCCATACCAATCCATAAGTGCCATGGCAATGGCCAGTCCCCCCTTCATATCGTTCACGCCTCTTCCAAACAGCCATTCACCGGACTCCAGATCCTCCCTGGCTTCCCTGGGAAGCATTGCCGCCAATGCTTCCAACTGGCTTTTGCCGGCGCGTTTCCACGCCTCCACATCATAGGCAAAAGATTCAAAACTGCCGTACTCCCGGGTATCTACTACATCATAGTGGCCTGTGAGTATAATGGTCCTCCCCGTGCTCCCCTTGATCAGCCCATAGGGTGTGGTCCGTTTCAGGTGATCCCCCTTAAGCGCATAGCTTCCCGCCATCTGGGGATGGGCTGCAAAATAGGGCTGGGCATTCAGTTCCGCCTCTATGTAATCCGCTGCCGCCCCCTCATATTCCGTATCAGACACGCTGGGAATCGCCACCAGTTCTTTCATATACCGGTAAATTCTGTCCTTTATTTCCACCACATCCGCCTCCATGTCACCTAAACCAAAACAACTGTTTTACACCGGATCTTCACATCCGGTCATCCTCTTTCCAATAAACGCTCCTCTAATCATAGCAGTTTACTGGGTATTGTCAAGATGTAAGAGGGGGATTAAAAGAGCGGATAGAGATTCATTGCCGCCAAAAAAGGAAGAGACTGGAACCGCTGCCCAAAATACAGTCCCTGCCTCTTCTCTGTTTTTATCTCTCTTTCCTGTTTTATCTCTCTTTCCTGTTTTATCTCTCTTCTCTGAAATACGCCAGTCCCAGGCTCTGGGGCGGCTGGTACTCCCTCTTCTTTCTAAGGCTGGTGATCACCAGCACCACAATGGTGACAACGTAGGGAAGGGCTTTAAAAATTTCCTGCGCCCCTCTGTCCAGTCCCGGAATATACAGGTACAGGATATACAGGCCTCCAAACAGGATGGAACCCCAGATGGCATTCACCGGCTTCCACAGTGCAAATATAACAAGGGCAATGGCCAGCCATCCCCTGTCGCCGAATCCGTTGTTGGTCCAGGTTCCCCCTGAATACTCCATTACAAAATACAATCCGCCCAGACCGCTGATCCCGCCCCCGATGCAGGTTGCCAGATACTTGTAGGCAGTGACATTGATACCGGCCGCATCAGCTGTTGCCGGGCTTTCGCCCACGGCCCTGAGGTTAAGTCCCTTCCTTGTCTTGCTAAGGAAAAATGCAAGTGCAATGGCCAGAAGGATTGCCAGATATGTGAGAAATCCGTAGGAGAACAGCACCTGCCCCACCACTCCCAGTTTGGAAAGCCCGGGAATGGGCGTCTTGTAGGCCGCGCCAGTGACAGCCACGGAAATCTGTCCCACGCCTCCTGCCAGCTTTGCCAGGGAACCGCCGAAAAAGTTGCCGAATCCCACGCCAAATGTGGTCAGGGCCAGGCCGGTTACGTTCTGGTTTGCCCGCAGCGTGATGGTCAGTACGCTGTACACCAGGCCTCCCAGGGCCGCGCAGGCAAATGCGCAGAAAAAGGAGATCAAAAGCCCCACAAACCCATTGGGCGTCTCCACTGAATTTTCATATAAAAATGCGCCGATCAGGCCGGCAATACCGCCCATGTACATCATTCCCGGAATACCCAGATTCAGGTTTCCCGATTTTTCCGTCATGATCTCCCCCAGGGCGCCGTACAGGATCCCGATCCCCTGCCCAATGGCCTTTTGTATAAATATAACTAAAAATCCCATATTCTCATCCTCCCTTCTAAACCGTCCGGTCTTTATGCCTGCCGCGCACAGCTACCCTGTAATTGATAAAGAACTCACAGCCCAGAATAAAGAACAGGATGATACCTGTTATGACATCAGAAGCATTTTCATTCAGATTAAACTGGGAAGCGATCTGCCCCGCTCCCTTTTGCATGAACACCAGGAAAAATGAAACCAGGATCATGGCAAACGCATTAAACTTGCTGAGCCAGGAAACAATGATGGCCGTAAAGCCCCGTCCCCCCGCCGTGCTGGTGGAAATGGTGTGGCTTGCGCCGCTGACAATGATAAATCCGGCAATTCCGCAGATGGCACCGGATAAGGCCATGGTCCGCAGGATCACCTTTTTTACATTGATCCCCGCGTACCGGGCCGTATTCTCGCTCTCGCCCACAACAGCGATCTCATACCCCTGCTTGCTGTATTTCAGGTAAATGAACATGGCCAGGGTCAATGCCAGCACAATGACCAGGTTCCAGCCGTAATCCAGCCCGAACAGCTTTGGAAGCCAGCCGCCCTGGGTGGAGGAATTGATGGTACCCACTGAATTGGAGCCCTTGGGGTTCTCCCAGAAAATGATACAGTAGGTGATCACCTGCATGGCCACGTAGTTCATCATCAGGGTAAATAATGTCTCATTGGTATTCCAGTAAGCCTTAAAAAATGCCGGGATCGCTGCCCACACCATGGCGGACAGGGCGCTGCCCAAAAGCATCAGCGGAAACAGCACAATGGCGGGAAGGGAGTTTCCCAAGTAGATCATCATGGCAGCGGATGTAACGCCCCCGATCAGTACCTGCCCCTCGGCGCCAATGTTCCAGAACCGCATCTTAAATGCGGGCGTGATACCGATCGCAATGCACAAAAGCACCAGGGTATCCCTGATGGTCATCCAGATACGCCTTTTGGTGCCCACTGCACCGTCAAAAATCCCTTTATATACCTCAATTGGATTCAGCCCGGTAAGAGCAAATATGACACCGGCACAGACCACCAGCGCCAGAATAACGGCAGCCAGCCTGATCAGCCATGCCTTCCATGGCTCAATCCCATCGCGCTTGGATATATGCATCAGAGGTTCCCTTGTGGATACTGCGGTTATCTCCTTACTCATCTAAGCCACCTCCTACCTTTGTCATCATCAGGCCCACTTCTTCCTTAGTTGCCGTCCGGCCGTCCACAATGCCGCTGATCCGGCCGCCGCACAGCACCAGGATCCTGTCGCACAGCTCCAGCAGAACGTCCAGGTCCTCGCCCACACAGATCACAGCAGCCCCCTGCTGCTTCTGCTCATTGAGAAGGTGGTAGATTGTATAGGAAGAATTGATATCCAGTCCCCGGACCGGATATGCCACCATCAGCACCTTGGGGTTGGAGGAAATCTCACGCCCCACCAAAACCTTCTGCACATTGCCTCCTGACAGCTTGCGCACAGGCGTGGAAACCCCCGGCGTCACCACCTCCAGTTCCTCTATAATATGTTCAGCCAGGGTCTTGGGCGTTTTCCTGTCGGCAAAAAACAAACGCCCCTTCCTGTATCCCCTGAGCATCATGTTGTCCGTCATGTCCATGGAGCCCACCAGCCCCATGCCCAGCCGGTCCTCAGGCACAAAGGAAAGCTTTACTCCCAGCTTGCTGATAGCCGCAGCGCTCATGCCTGCCAGGTTCTTTTCCCCTCCCTCGGGAGGGTAGTAGGTGATGGCGCCCGATTCCATGTGCATAAGCCCTGCAATGGACTCCAGCAGTTCCTTTTGCCCGCTTCCCGCGATCCCCGCTACTCCCAGTATTTCCCCGCTGTATGCAGTAAAAGAAGCCTGGTCCAGGGTCTTAATCCCTTCCTTGTCCACGCAGGTGACACCCGATACCTCCAGACGTTTCTGCGGGTTCACCGGCATTGGCCGGTCAATGTTAAGGCTTACCTTTTTCCCAACCATCATCTCGGTAAGGGATTCCTCCGTAGCTTCACTGGTCTGTACGGTCCCTATGTACTGTCCCTTGCGCAGGACGGAAACACGGTCGGACAGCGCCAGCACCTCGTGAAGCTTATGGGTGATGATGATAATGGAATGGCCTGCCTGGCGCATATTTCGCAAAACCGCAAAGAGCTTGTCCGTTTCCTGGGGCGTCAGCACAGCGGTGGGCTCGTCCAGGATCAGGATATCCACTCCCCGGTACAGAAGCTTGACGATTTCCACGGTCTGTTTCTGGGACACGGACATGGTATAGATCTTCTGGCCGGGATCCAGGTCAAAGCCGTATCTGGCTGTGAGCTCATTGATCCTGGCAGTCACGCCTTTCATATCCAGGACCTCTTTGCCTGCCAGACCAAGGATGATGTTCTCCGCTGCTGTCAGGACATCCACCAGTTTGAAATGCTGATGGATCATGCCGATCCCCAGTGTAAAGGAATCCTTGGGGGAACGGATGGTCACCTCGTTTCCATTTACAAATATCTGTCCCTCATCCGGATAATAGATCCCTGAGATCATGTTCATGAGAGTGGTCTTCCCACTTCCGTTCTCGCCCAGAATGGACAGTATCTCTCCCCGCTTAACGGAAAGACATACCTTGTGGTTTGCAGTAACCTTGCCGAATCGTTTTGTGATGTTTTTCAGTTCAATTGCATATGTTTCGCTCACCCGGCAGACCTCCATTTTCTTCTATTTTCTTGCGTATCTTCTTCCATCTGAAATAAAACCAAAAGAAACTTTCTTACTATACAGGAGAAAATCTCTTTTCACTTTATTTTCCATGGTTCATTGCTTCGTGGAAAAAAGCGGAGCCAATGGCGTGGCTCCGCTTTTACAGCCCAATTGATCCCCAGCGGGAATTTAGTTGTCAATTGTCTTGATTCCATCGATCAGGATATCGAAGGCAGGAGCAGACGCAAACTCTGACTCATGGAAATATCCATCGGAAATGTATTCGATATCACTGCCATCCTTCTTGTAGGTATCCAGTGTCTTGCCATCCTGGGTCCAGGTTGAGGTATCAAATACGTGAAGCTCGCCGGATGCCAGCTTAAGTTCCACTTCCTCTACCTTTTCCTTGGTTCCCGGGGCAACAGCAGCTTCATTCAGTTCAGTGATAAGAACAGCGCCGTCAGAGAAGCCCTTGCACCAGTCTACCGGGATCTCGGTTCCATCCAGGACATGCTTTACAGCCTCGGTCACATATGCGCCCCAGTTGTTGGAAGCGGATGTGAGAGCCTGCTTGGGAGCGGTTGCGATCATGGAAATGTTGTAGCCTACACAGGGAACGCCGGCTGCCTCACAGGCAGTAGGTGCGCCGGTGGTATCCGCATGCTGGCTGATCAGCACACATCCATCGGAAATCAAAGCATCTGCGGCCTCTTTCTCCAGATCAAAGCTGGCCCAGCTGTTGGTATACTTAACTTCCATGGTGGCATCCGGGCATACGGAACGCACGCCCAGGAAGAAGGATGTATATCCGCTGATAACCTCAGCATATGGATAAGCGCCCACATATCCGATCTTGCAGGCATCCTTGGCCACTGTGCCGTTCTCGATCATCTGGTTCAGTTTAAGGCCTGCAACCACGCCTGACACGTAACGAGCTTCATAAATAGATGTAAAGTAGTTATGCATATTGCTCAGACCGCTGGAAGCCGCCTGGAAACCGGTAGCATGGCAGAACTGAACCTCAGGATACTCCTTGGCTGCCTCGATCACATAGGACTCATGTCCAAAGCTGTTGGCAAATACGATCTGGCATCCCTGGTCTGCCAGGTCCATGGCTGCATCCTTGGCTGTCTCATCCTCTGGAATGTTCCACTTAACAATGATCTGATCGTCAGACAGGCCCAGTGCCTCCTTCATCTCCATGGCGCCGGCATAGTGGGCAGCTGTATATCCCTCATTCTCATCGCCTATGTAGACAAAACCAACCTTCAGATCTTCCTTGGCCACACCGCCCGCAGGCGCTGGTTCCGTGGCCTCTGTCTCAGCCCCGTCTGCTGCCGCAGATGACTCCACTGCTGCTGTGGTGTCCGGTGCCGCTGTGGTCTCCGCTGTCTTGGATCCGCCGCAGGCTGCTAATGACAGTGTCATCACACCGGCCAGGGCCACGCTGACAAACTTACGTAATTTCATAGTACTCTCCTCCATGAAGTGTCGCGTACGATCGGAGGTTCCGAAAGTACACTGTAATTTTAGGGTCAGACCCTGATTGAACATCCATCTCCGCCGTCTGTCCATCCTGCTTTGCGGTATATTCAGCCCAAATTCAGGCTGCATCCCTTGCTATGCGTCCTTTATTTGGTTCAAATCTCCCACAAACAGAAAACATATCTGACGGAAAACAATGATCAAACACGCTCCGGGACCGAAAATACGTCAGGTTCTGACAGTGCCGCAATACTATACAAAGCCGTACCATCTTCTTCCTGACGCTCCATCGCTGTCCTACCCTGTTAAAAGTAACACAAATACGTAGTTAAGTATATCACTTTTTCCATCATTGTCAATATTAACCAGTAATTTCAACCTATTTTTACACAATAAAGTACATCCGCTTTGATTTATCAGCAATCCCCACTCATATTCTTAAGCTACACTTATATTTCAGGCTTGGTCCCGCCCGTTTTCGCAAAATACCTCGCACATAATTCCGGCTCCCAAACGGAACCCATGGCTGAATGTATGGGATTTCTCCATGAAAGTCAGCTCCAGGTAATGCTCCATCAGAGTGTCAAACTCAGCCCTCATATCCTCATCCAGCCGTTCCGTGAAACGTTCCATCTCCTTCAATGATTCCCTGCACATTTCATCATATTCCTCACAGCCCTGTATCACACTGTCCGCGGGGTGCAGCTCTCCTGCATAAAGCATGTCCAAAATTTTACCCATTCCTTATTCCTGCCTTTCATCTGTCAGTATACGGCAGGGCCTGGCCCATCCTGTACTTGATCCCGTGTCTCTGCTGCCTCTCTCCTCATCCAAAATCCATCTTATCCATCATCTATTCCTACCCTCAATGGACAAAGGTAAATATATCCCCTGCCTGCTGAGGGTACCATCTGCTTATCTCAAGGCACAGATACGGAGCACATTCCAAACGCCCCCACCCTGTCTATGATTTAAGAATAACACAGCCCCGGGGCAAATGCAAATTTAAATTGCATCTGTCCCGGGGCTGCAATACAAGAATCCGTATTCAGGATCACGCTTCCTGCACCCTGTTAAAGATCTCCATAAATTCCTCGCCGGTAATAGTCTCCTTCTCCAGCAGATGGGCAGCTATCTCATGGAGCCTGGTTTCATTGTTCCGAAGGATATCCAAAGCCTTGGCATGCTGTTCTTTCACGATCTTAACAACCTGTTCATCTATGAGCCTGGCAGTCTCCGGCGCACAGGCCAGGGAGGTGTCACCGCCCAGATACTGGTTGTTTACAGTCTCCATGGCAACCATATCAAATTCATCCGTCATGCCGTACCGGGTGACCATGGAGCGGGCAATCCTTGTGGCCTGTTCAATATCATTGGATGCGCCTGTGGTGATGGAATGGAAAATGAGTTCTTCAGCCGCCCGTCCCCCTGTAAAGGTGGCGATCTTGTTCAGCGCCTCCTCCTTGCTCATGAGATACCGCTCTCCCTGTTCCACCTGCATGGTATATCCCAATGCACCGGATGTCCTTGGTATGATGGTGATCTTCTGCACCGGTGCGGAGTGTGTCTGGCAGGCCGCCACCAGGGCATGGCCAACCTCATGGTATGCCACGATCTTGCGCTCCTCCTGGGAGATCACGGCGTTCTTTTTCTGGTATCCCGCAATGACGGTCTCTACGCTTTCCTCCAGGTCCGCCTGCACCACGGCTCCCCTGCCCATTCTCACCGCTCTCAGGGCTGCCTCGTTAATGATATTGGCCAGCTCCGCTCCGCTGGCTCCTGCCGTTGCCCTGGCAATGGCATTGTAATCCACATCATCAGACATCTTCACATTTTGTCCGTGTACCTTTAAGATGGCTTCCCTCCCTTTCAGGTCAGGCAGCTCCACGGGCACTCTCCGGTCAAACCGGCCCGGACGCAGAAGGGCCTTGTCCAGGGATTCCGGACGGTTGGTGGCAGCCAGGATCACAACCCCCTTCTTGCCGTCAAATCCGTCCATCTCGGTCAGAAGCTGGTTCAGGGTCTGCTCCCTCTCATCATTTCCGCCCATCCCGCCGCCGTCACGTTTCTTTCCAATGGTATCGATCTCATCAATGAATACAATACAGGGCGCCTTGTCATTGGCCTGCTTAAACAGGTCCCTGACCTTGGCCGCGCCCATGCCCACAAACATTTCCACAAATTCAGAACCTGATATGGAGAAAAAGGGCACATGGGCTTCACCTGCAACAGCCCTTGCCAGCAGCGTCTTACCTGTTCCGGGAGGTCCCACCAGAAGGGCGCCCTTGGGAAGGTTTGCGCCAATGTCCGCATACTTCTGGGGATTGTGCAGGAAATCCACGATCTCCTTCAGCGCATCCTTGGCCTCCTCCTCGCCCGCCACATCTGCAAATGTGATCCCTGTTTCATTTTCAGCATAAATCTTTGCATTGGACTTTCCAAAAGTCATGGCATTGTTACCGCCCATGCGCTTGCTCATCATGCGTCCCATGATCTGTCCGATGATTACAAACATCAGGATGGGCGCCACCCATGACATCAGGAAACTCAGCAGCGGGGAAGCCTTTGTGGGAATCTCCCTTGTATAGTTTTCCACCTTTCCTTCCGACTTAGCTGTGTCCAGACGCTGGGCCAGATTATCACCCGGCACAGGGCCTGTCTTGTAAGTCACATTCCACTGCTGGTCCTTGGTGGAAAACTGGACCTGTGTCTCATCGCTGCTCATGTACACGTCTTTCACATTACCGGAATCCAGCTGTGTGATAAATTCACTGTAGGGAACCTCAATTGAGCGCTCCATCATGGGAAATACCAAGGCATTTAACACCATGACGATCAATATGACTAAAAAATAATAGTAGATAAACGGCTTTTTATTACCTGGGCCGCCGGCTGTTCTCTTGCCGTCTTCACTTGTACCCATATATGTTCTCCTTTTCTCTTCTCATACTCTGTGATGCGTCTTCCTACGCATCCCCGTATTTTTTGTTTCCGTTCACATGTAAGATAATACGAAATGCAAATTTTGTCAATGATTTATAGTAAATTTTTATTTACTTTTAATATTTATTGACATTTCTCCCGTTATGTGATAAAACGTGAAAAGAGGACTCACAGAGGAGGTAGTTACATTAATGACTGATCATACACCTGATTCCAGAACTGTGGGGGAACATTTCCTGGAATTTATCATCTCATTTTTTAACCTGGCAAAGGGCAGGTACCAGCAGCAGAACCAGATCAAGGCCAACTCCGTGGCCTTTCATGCCCTGGTGGTATTAAACCAGCCGGGCCGTCCGGCTCCCACCATGTCGGAGCTGGCCTCGGAACTGGAGATCACCAAACAGCAGCTGACCAAACTGGTCAATGACCTGGAGGAAAAGCAGCTGGTGGAAAGACAGCATGACCACAGGAACCGGCGCCAGGTCTATCTGACCATCACTCCCACCGGCGTCAGGATCGTGCAGCAGTTAAAGGAAGCCATGCTCAGCTGCACCATGGCCGGGCTTTCCGGCTTTACCAGGGAGGAGCTGTCTGAGATGGATGACTGCCTGGTAAGGCTTTCCGCCCTTTTAGACAAGTTCGACCCCCAGAAGCCCCAGGATATGGACTGCGGGGATTTCCCTCAGATATAGGATTTGCGAAATCTGACACAATATACAAAAAGGCCGCTGCCCTTGACCGGAAACATTTCTGCTTCCGGCCAAGGGCAGCGGCCCTGCTATATATGAAGTACCTGTTATGTTACAGCACCTTGCTGAGGAATGATTTCAGTCTCTCATTCTTAGGATTGCCGAAAAACTCTTCCGGCGCAGCTTCCTCCATGAAATACCCTTCATCCATAAACATTACGCGGTTGGCCACCTCCCTGGCAAATCCCATCTCGTGGGTAACCACCACCATGGTCATCTTTTCCTTGGCCAGATCACGCATAACGCTTAATACCTCGCCTACCATTTCCGGATCCAGGGCGGACGTGGGCTCGTCAAACAGCATCACATCCGGTTTCATGCACAATGCCCTGACAATGGCAATACGCTGCTTCTGACCGCCGGACAGCTGGCTTGGATACGCATGAGCCCTGTCGGCCAGGCCCACACGCTCCAAAAGCGTCATGGCCTCCGCCTCGGCCTCCTGGGCGCTTTTTCCCTGGAGCTTCATGGGAGCAATGGTCAGGTTCTTCATGATATCCATATGGGGGAACAGGTTAAATTGCTGAAACACCATGCCCATCTTCTGGCGGTGCTTGTCAATGTCTGTCTTGGGATCCGTTATATCGGTCCCCTCAAAATAGATCTGGCCCTGTGTGGGTTCCTCCAGAAGGTTCAGACATCTCAGGAACGTACTTTTGCCCGAACCGGAAGGGCCTACCACAAACACCACATCACCTTTGTATATATTTACATTGATTCCCTTTAATACATGGATGTCGCCAAAGCTTTTACCCAGATTCTGTACCTGGATCAATGGCTCTCTGTTCAAATTACCGCTCATTCTGCCTTAACCTCCCTTCCAGGATCTGGATCAGTTTTGTAAATATCATGACAATGACCAGATACACAAGGGCTACCGCGATCAAAGGCATGAAAGCGCTGTATGTCCTGCTTCGGATAATATCGCCGCCCTTTGTCAGATCCTGGATGGCAATATAACCGGATACGGAGGTTTCCTTTAACAGGGAAATGAACTCGTTGCACAGGGTCGGGAGCACGGTCTTAAATGCCTGGGGCATGATGATGTACCACATGGTCTGTACATAGTTAAAGCCCAGACTGCGTCCTGCCTCCATCTGTCCCGCGTCAATGGACATGATACCGCTTCGGAATATCTCAGCCACATAAGCGCCTGAGTTGATGCCAAATGCCATAATGGCCACCAGCACCTTGTCGATCCTGGCACTGCCAAACACCACAAAGTAGATGATCAGCAGCTGTACCACCACGGGCGTGCCGCGGATTACGGTCAGATACACTTTGCAGATGGCATTTAACAGTTTCAGTTTGTGGGTCTTTTCATAGGTGGAGCGGATCATGCCCACAATGAAGCCCAGCACAATGCCCATAAGACAGGCAAACAGTGTGATAATCAATGTTGTCTTCAAACCGTCCGTGAGATATTTCCACCGGTTCTCAGAAACAAAGTTCAGGTAAAATGCATCTGTAAACGTATTCCACATGCTAATCGTCCTCTGCTCTTTCTTCTATAATAAATCGTAAAAACTGCCGCAGACTGCCGAAGACAGTACTGCGGCAGTCCGATACCGGCCAATCATGCCACTGCCGGCACCCTCATGTCGTTATATCAGTCAATTATTCTGCCTTGATATACTTAGCAACGATCTCATCCAGAGTACCGTTTTCCTTCAGGGTCTTTAATGCGCCGTTGATCTTGTCTAACAGCTCTGTATTGCCCTTCTTTACAGCAATCGCATATTCCTCATCTGTAAAGGACTCCTCAAGGATCTTTAAGCCTTCGGTCTGTGCAACAAACGTCTTGGCAGGCTCGCCATCGATCACAACCGCATCGATTTTGCCCTGGCTTAATGCCTGAACAGCCTCAAAGCCCTTGTTGTAACGCTCTACCGTGGTGCCGTCTGCTTCCAGGTCAGATACATAGATGTCGCCGGTGGTTCCAAGCTGAACGCCTACAATCTTGCCTGCCAGGTCATCCGGGGAAGCAATCTCGCTGTCCTCTTTTACAATTACCTTCTGGGACGCCTTTGCATAGGTATCGGAGAAGTCTACGGACTGCTTGCGGTCCTCTGTAACAGTCATGCCTGCCAGGCCCATATCAGCCTTGCCGGAAGTGATCTCAGGAATAATGGAATCAAATGCAATATCTTCAATCTCCAGTTCCATGCCCAGTTCGCCTGCAATTGCCTTTGCGATCTCCGCATCAATACCAACGATCTCGCCGCCGTCATGGTACTCATATGGCGGGAACTCTGCATTAGTAGCCATAACCAGAACACCGCCGGCTGCCTCTGTCTCAGCTGCCTCAGCTGATGTCTCTGCGTTTTCAGCTGCCGTTGTATCTGCTGCCGTTGTGTCTGCTGCTGTAGTTGCTGCAGTGGTTTCTTTTGCACCGCCGCCGCATGCGGTCAGGGAAGCTGCCATAAGCGCTGCCATGGTCAGAGCTATCATTTTCTTCTTCATAATTACTCTCCTCTTTTCTTTTATGCATGAAAATGCATAACTATAAAAATATTTAACATTTTATATTATAATGCATTTTTTAAGTTTAGCAAGAGGAAAATGCGGGAATTAGCAAAGAATTTCCTTTCAGCCTTCCAGGCCGGCTCTGCGAAGAGCTGCACAGAGCAGATGCTTGGCCAGCACCGCGGTAGTCACCGCACCCACGCCGCCAGGTACGGGTGTAGCCATGGAAGCCGTCTCTGAAATGGAATCAAAATCCACATCCCCGCACAGCTTACCGTTCTCATCCACATTGATCCCCACATCGATCACAACCGCGTCACGGCCCACATACCGGCTGTCCAGCATTTTGGCACGGCCTGCGGCGGCTACAAGGATCTCTCCGTCACGGCAGGTTGCTTCCAGTTCCCTTGTCCTGGTGTGGCAAATGGTAACGGTTGCATTTTCTTTCAGCATCAGCATGGACAAGGGGCGGCCAACCACCATACTGCGGCCCACGATCGTCACACGCTTTCCTGTAATAGGGATATTGTTTGCTTTCAGCACCTCAATAACCGCCTCCGCGGTACAGGGGGCAAATCCCGTGCTGTCTCCTGCAAACACCTTTGCGATGTTGGACGGGGAGATGCCGTCCAGGTCTTTTGAAGGATCGATCATCTTCTCAATGTCGGCTTCCACAATCTGTTTTGGCAGGGGGCGCAGCAGCAGGATCCCTGTCACATCCTCATCACGGTTGATCTTATGAAATTCCTGTTTAAACTCCTGGTCCGACACATCTTCCGGGAACACATAGGACTGTACCCTGAGTCCGAAGCTCTCCATCTTTTTTGTGGCGCCCCGCTCATATGACATGTCGTCCGGCCGCTCTCCCACCCTGACAATTGCAAGTTTCGGCACATGCTCTCCCAGCCGGGAAAGCATCTGTGCGGCCTGCTCCTTAATCTTGGCAGAAACCTCTGCCCCCTTTAGTATCTCCATTGTTGTCTCCTTCCTGTTGCCAACTGTTCACTCCAAAACGTGTCTGCATTTTACCGTTTCTCACTTCAGCTGTTCCAAAACCCCGGCATAGATCCGGTCCGCCCTGGCTGTTCCCTCTTCGATCAACCGCTCTGCCCTGGCATTCAGGTCCTCTGCCTTATCCCTGTTCTTCATGGACTTCGTATTGATATACACATTCATCACGGCTCCCAGGACCGCGGTGCGGATAAACTGCACACCCACTCCCACGTCACTGATTGCCAGCCGGCTTCCCTTTTCCCCCAGGACTTCCAGGATATCCAGCATTTCCACTGCCCGTTCCATGATCTCCAGCGGAACACAGCTTGCGTCCAGCAGGCGTTCTTCCATCACCTTTTCCTTATAAGCCTTTTCCTCCGGCGTGGCGGAAGGAAGGCTGTAGCACTGGGCCAGTGGGGCAAACACCTCTGCATCCCTGTCTGCCAGGGCCACAAACTGGGCCTGCATCTTTTCCATCCTGGATAGAAGCCCCTGTATCTCTTCCTCCACATCCGCATACTTTTTCTTTCCAATGGTCAGGTTTCCCACCATCCGGCCAAGGGCATTGCCCAGGGCCCCTGCCAGGGCCGATGCCCCGCCGCCGCCCGGCACAGGCTGTTTAGAGGACAGTACCTCCAGAAATGCTTCTATTGTCTTTTGTTCTACCATACTGACGACCTCCTGCGTTTTATCAATGTTATTCCGTACTGCTCCATGCACTACTTCCCGGGGCGTGCCGCCCTATACGATTTTGACCCCCATCAGCTTTGCCAGCTCCGCTGCCTGAAAAAGGTTCACCTTGACACCTGAAAGTTCCGTGTACTGGTCTGATACCATTATATTGTCAATGGTGCAGTCTGACAAGTCCATTCCTTTTAAGGGCGTCCTGAAAAAATCCGTCTGAGTCAGATCTGTTTTGGAACACGTTGTTTTCTTGAATTTTACCTCGGACAAAAAGGACTCCCTAAGGCAGCAGCAGGTGATCTCACAGAATTCCCAGTATGCCGTGGAAAAATTGGCATAGCGGAACTGGCATTCCTGAAACGTCACCCACTTGAAGCTGGAATTGGTAAACCGGCTTCCGTCCCCTTTACAGCCCTTTGCCTTTGTGTTTTTCCAATAGCTGTCCCCAAAGGTACAGTTGGAAAAATCGCAATTGTCAAATAAGACATTGCAGAAGGATGCCCCTGTAAAATCACAGTCCGTGAACCGGCATCTTACAAAGGTGACCGTGTCAAATTCCACCCGCTGTCCCTTTGCCTCCTCTGCAACCTCATCCGTGTATTTCTGATTCTCCACAGGGCATTCCTCAAGGGCTGCCTGCACAATGTCATTTAAAAGCATATGTTTCCTTTCATTATTATTCATTCGCCTTGGCGCACAGCTTCTCCACATCCAGGCGTATGACCGCAGTGCGCCGAAGCATTGCGTCAGGATATTCCCAGGTTCCGGTTCCGGACATATGCTTCATGATACAGTCCAGTCCGTGCCGTTTCTCCTCCGGATCCTCCACCACAGCGATCCTTCCCTCCCCCACAATACTCCGGTAGCGGAATGAGAAACCGCAGGCCGCATCCGCCCTCACCAGTTCATGTGCCGTGTCCATCTCAAAACCGGCACATCCGTTTTTGCGGATCAAGTCCATTTTCCTTCCCTTCGCCGCGCCATGAAAGTATAATACATTGCCCGCACTGTCATATCCAAAATTTACAGGCACGATATATGGGCACCTTCCGTCAGCCAGCGCGATCCTGCAGCATTGACACTCCCGTATGATCTTAAGGATGCTGTCCCTGTCCGCTATCTCCCGTTCTTTTCTTCTCATTTCCATCTTTATTCCTCCAAAATTTCCTCAAAGGTATTCTGCATCAGGGAAAGAAAGCTTTCTCCGTGGGACTGCTCGTGAAGGGACCTGCCCCCGTATCGTTCATAATACAGTTCACTGTCCCAGTCAATCCGTATGCCTTTAATAAACCGGTCCGTATGATCCATGTCAAACTGCTCCTTATTCCGGCGCCCTTCAGCACGCATCCGGCCTTCTAACCTGGACCCATGCCTTGCTGCCGCCGCTCTTTTCCTTAACCACCACGATCTGGCGCTCGATCCGTTCCTTTAACTCGGACACATGGGAAATGATCCCCACCAGGCGCCTTCCCTCCGCCAGATCCCCCAGGGCTTTCATGGCAAGGTTCAGGGTATCCTCATCCAGGGATCCAAAACCTTCATCCACAAACATGGTATCCAAACGGATCCCCCCTGCCGCTGACTGGATCTCGTCTGAGAGCCCCAGGGCAAGAGACAGGGATGCCTGGAAGGATTCCCCGCCGGACAAGGTCTTGACGCTCCGCTCCGTGCCATTGTAATGGTCTATTACATTCAGCCCCAGGCCGCTCTTTCCCCGGTTGTCCTCCTCAACACAGCGTTTCAGCTCATATTGGCCGCCGCTCATGACCATGAACCTGGTGTTGGCCCTGGCTATGATCCTCTCAAAATATGCCATCTGGACATAGGTTTCAAAGGTGATCTTTTCTTTGCCTCCCACTTCCCCTGAAGCGGTATCGGACAGGGATTTCACCCAGTTCCATTGCTGCTGTATCTCCTCCATGGCATCCTTCTGCCTCATGATCCGGCTGAATGCCATGCGGTTGGTCTCCAGGCGGTGGTGGACCCGGCTTCGTTTTTGTTCCAATGCCTCCAGCTCTGACTTGGCGGCGTTCTGAGCCTGGGATAACCGGGCCATCCGGTTCTGCAGATCCGTGACCGCATCTCCTGCCGATTCCGCGCCCTCCGGTTGTTTTGTCTCCCCCGGCTGTTTTATATCCTTGCCCGCGTCTGCCTCCCCCGGTTGTTTTATATCTTCCAGCTGTGCCCGCAGGGCCTCTGTCTTGGCCTGGGCATCCATGGCTGTGCGGCTTCGTTCATTGTACTGCATTTCCGCCTCTTTGTATGCCTGCTCCATCTGCGCCAGGACGCCGCGCTTGTGGGCCAGCTCTGCCTGCGCCTGGTCCCTGTCCCCAAATGGGAGAGTTTCCGCCAGTTCCTTCAGCTGGCGGTCCAGGCCCTTTTGGAATTCCTGGGCTTCTATGAGAAGCTTTTGGGCATTCTGCCTTTTCTCCCCGGCATCCTCCATGGATTTTCTGCGTCCTGCCTTGCCCTGTTCCAGTTCTTCCTTTCTGCGGACCCGGACTTTGGTGTCAGCCACCCGCCTTCGGCCGGCCTCCTCCTGCCGTATTAGCTGTTCTTTCAACTCACCTAACATTTCCTCCCATGTTCTCAGAAAATGCTGCCCCAGTCCTCCCTGCCGCTCCCCTGACTCCGCCTGTGACAGACGTTCCCTCCATGAATCCTTCCATGAACTCACTTCAAGGTCTATCTGCTGACGCATCCTGGTATAGCGGGTCTGAAGGCCTCCTGCCAATTTCCCTGCTTCCAGGCTCATGGCCGATGCGGTCCTGTTCTTTTCCTCAGACTCTTTTGCAGCCTGGTCCACCCGTTCCTTTGTCACATCTTCCCCCACCCCCGCAAACGGGGCCGGAGACGGATGGGACACGGAACCGCACACCGGGCAGGGGCTTCCATCCGTCAGTTCCCTGGCCAGGATCCCCGCCTGGTTGTCCAGAAATTTCTGGTAAATGCTTCTGTAAGCAGCATCCGCCTTCCGCCGCTCCTCATCTGCCCTTTTGTATCTTTCCTGGGCCTGCTCCAGACACTGTTTTTCCCTGTGATACTCTTTGAGCTCCGTGTCCAGTGTCTCCACGCGAGCCCTGTAATCCGCCAGCTTATCCATGGCAGCCTGGGCGGCCTGATATTCCTCGCCTGCGTGTTTTAATGCCTCCAGCTCCGCCTCATCCTGGGCCAGGCGCCTGCGCCATTGATCTTCCTCCTTACAGGCGGTAAGCACAGCTTCCTCAAGCTTCACAATACGGCTGTTCCATGACCGGATGCTGCCTGTCAGTTCATCATACTGGACATAGGATTTCATGGCCTCCTCCATTTTGGAGATGGATCCGATCAGACTGTCCCGCTCCTTTTGGCGCCCTTTCTCCCTTTCATACAGCTCTCCGGCGGCTTTCAAAAGAGGTGCATTTTCCTCCGCAGTCTTTCTGGCTGAATCTAAATCCAGAAGAATACGGACCGCTGACTGGGCCCTGCCCAGCAAAAGGCCCAGGGTGGCCATTTCCTCCCGCACTTCCTTCATCCGGTCATCCGCACCGGCCTCCTCCCGGCTGTCCGCATCGATCATCTGCTCCAGAATCCCCAGCATCCCCTCCAGGCTTCCCTGCTGCGCCTCCTTCCAGCGGATCGACAGGTCCTCACGTTCTTCATGAGGCATCACTCCGCCGGTATACTGTTCAATGCTTTTCCTGCTGTCCAGATACTGGCCGTACAGGCCTTTTGCCTGCTCCTTCAGCTTTTCCTGGAACTGCTGGTAAGGGCGTGTCCCAAAAATTTCCCGGAATATCAGTCCCCGGTCCTCAGTCTTGCCTGAGAGGAGACGTGAAAAACTGCCCTGGGCCAGCATGGCGATCTGTGAAAACTGCTCCCTGCTAAGGCCCAGAAGCCGCTCCGTCTCCTGGGTCACTGCCTTATCCCCGGTAATGACCCGGCCGTCCGGCATATACAGAACTGCATCCGGCTTTTCCCTTGTCTCGCCCTCGCCCCTCTGCTTTGCACGCATGTATTCGGGATTCCGCCGCACCAAATACTCCAAACCGTTATATAAAAATGCCATTTCCACAAATGTCCGTCCATCCATGGGTGCATATTTGCTTCTCAGCATCCTGGGCCTGCGGCTCTCACCGCTGGCATTTCCATAGAGTGCAAAGGTGATGGCATCAAAGATTGTAGTCTTTCCGGCGCCTGTATCCCCTGTAATAAGATACAGCCCCCGGTCCCCAAGGGCCTCCATATCCAGTTGTATCTCTCCCGCATATGGCCCGAATGCGGATATGGTCAGTTTTGTCGGTCTCAATTTATGTCCTCCCAGATCCCTTCCATCAGCTTCCTGGAATATTCTTCCTGTTTTCCGCTCATGGGCTGGTTATTCTGAAGCTCATAAAGCTCCCCAAACAGTTCCATGGGAGACTTGTGTATCTCCCCCGCAGTGTCCACGGTCTGCCCGGCCCTGGTACGCCGGTTGTCGTAATCCAGTTTCATTACATTGGGATAAATGGACCGCAGCTTTCCAATGGCATCCAGTATATCCTCCTCATCCGTCAATGTAATGTGCAGGTAATCATCCGTGGCGGTCCCTGCATAGAATCCCCGGTCCGTAACCTGGCTGTAGCTGCCTTTGATCTCCCTCATGTCGTGAAGTGGATGAAGGGGCCTGACGGAAACGGAAACATTCCCCTTTTCAAACAGTTCCACCACGGTCACTGATTTCTTATGTCCTGCCTCTGAAAAAGAATACTTAAGAGGCGTACCGCAATAGCGCATGGTCTCCCGCCCGATCTTCTGGGGGCCGTGTATGTGCCCCAGGGCCACATAGTCAAAATCCCGGAACAGGTCTGCACTGACCTGTTCCAGTCCTCCGATGGACAGTTCCTCAGAATCACAGGCCGAAGCACCCATCACAAACTGGTGAGCCATCAGTATGTTCCGTTCGTCTGCAGAAAAGCCTTCTCCGCTTATGTTTTCCAGCACACACCTTACCGCATGGTCAAAGGTCTCTGCCTCCCGGCCGGGATAGCACCGCCTCACAACCGCAGGCTTTACAAAGGGAAGCATGTACACGGATACGCTTCCATATTGGTCATTCATCCGCACCGGCTCCACATGCCCGTCAAACACAGGCGACATGTACACGCCCCGTCCGGCCATAAGCTGCGCCCCGAAGGCCAGACGCTCGGGACTGTCGTGGTTTCCGCTGATCACAAACACAGGCATATTCCGGTCCGCCAGACTGGTAAGAAATGCGTCAAAAACCTGCACTGCCTCGGCAGGCGGCACCGGTTTATCATACACATCCCCGGCAATCAGCACGCCATCCGGCTTTTCCTGGTCTATTATGGACAGGATTTCCTTTAATATATATTTTTGATCCTCCAGCATAGGGAATTCATTGACCCGCTTTCCAATGTGCAGGTCTGAGAGGTGGATAAACTTCATTTGGATCATTTCCTTTCCGGATTCATTTCTTCCGTTGCCATTCACAGGTGCCCTGGGAACAGCTACTTCTTCCATCATCATATCATAAAATCCTGGATTCCGGGTAGAAATTTCCTCACCCCTGTGTTACACTTGTGGCGAGGTGAATATAAGATGAATCCAATGCTATTATTACAGCTGAAACCATCCTGGGAACAATTTAAGACCAATCATCCCAAGCTTATGAACTTTGTAAAAGCCGCTTCCAAAGACGGCTTTATGGACGAAGGTACCCTGATCGAGATCAGCATTACCAACAGTTCAGGCAAGACCATTGCCTCCAATGTGCGCGTGAAACAGGAGGATCTCACATTTCTCACCACGTTCAAAAGCGTGCTGGAGGACGAGTAAAGGCGGGGATATCCCCGCCTTACAATTCAGATGCTATAAATACTCCCCGCAAAATACGGCTATCTGCCCCAATATCTCCTCCTCATCGCTGCCATCCACCAAAAATTCCAGTTCATCTCCCTGATTGGCATACAGGTTCATGACGGAAAACACTTCCTTTCCGTTTGCCCTGCGTTCTTTGTTCCTGACCTCTACGGTACTCTCCGCATCACGGCATATCTTTGCCAGATATACGGCGATCCTGGCGTGGAGCCCGTCCCTGCTTATGATCAAATGTTTATATGTTTCCATAAAACCTTCTTTCCAGTATCGCCTCAATAAACTCCTCATACGTGTTGCTCTGCAGGACCTTATCCAGGTTCTGATACTCCAGCAGAAGGACGATCAGATTGTCGAATATTTCATGGAACAGCTCCCGGTCCTCCCTGTTAATGGCAAACAAAAGCACCACATTTACCATATGCTCGGCCCACGCAATAGGTTTATCGCTGAGCAGGATATACATCCCAGTCCTGTTGGCATCCATTTTCAGGGAATGGGGAACCGCCAGTCTTCCAAATGCAGTGGAGGAATGGGCCTCCCGATCCTCCACCTCGTGGATGAACTCCCCATCCACATATCCCTGTTCCTCCAATGCCCTGATCATGTAGGCCAGGGCCTGCTTCTGATTCCCGATTTCTCCGTTTTTGCAGAACAACTCAGGGGAGGTGATCTGCATAAGCATTTTTCTCAGGCGCTCCAGCTTCTTCGCCTGTTTAACCTCGGAAATTTTCCTGCGTATGGATGACAAGTCCCGCTCAGGTAAAAATGGATTGACCTGAACCACATGGTCCCACTGCGCCGGGTCCACTGCAATGGTAGAGATGATCATATCCTCGCGTTTTGCCATGGACAGTTCAGACGGCTTTGTCACCACTGTCTTGATCACCAGATCCTCCGAGAAGCTGCCTGCAATCTTCTCCATCATAATATCCGCCATATCGTAATACTGGGGAGACAAAAGGATACACCCCAACTTGTCCTTCTGGTTTTCATAGGTTTCCAGGTTTCCGCCAATGTGAAGGGCAATATAGGCGATCTCATCCTCGTCCACCTTATATCCGGTCAGCTGGCTGAGGCAATTGGCCACACCCACCGCACATTCAAATATAAGAGGACAGGAATTTTTAATATGCTCTGTCAAAGGATTCTTAGTCGTATATTGATTTTCCATCCTACGAAGCAGGTTGTGGATATGTATGGTGAACTTGACGACAAACTCATCATTTTCCGTATCAATAAAATAATTTTCATTCAGGTACACTAGGACCCGGTCCACTATGTCCAGGCATTCCGGTTCAATAAATTCCCTGATATTCTCATGGTTCAGCATATCATAATCCACCTTCATCAGATGGCTGATGAGCAGAGAGGTAAGCTCCTCGATCTCCTGCTCCGTAAACCGGATGGAAAACGCCTGCTCAATCCGGTCTGCAATCTGTTCCGAAAGCTCCATCTCCCGTATGCCGTACCGGCGCCGTTCAGCCATATGGGTACGGAAAGTGCAGTTTTTTCTGATGCGGTCCATGCTGATTACCACATCCAGTATCAGATTGACCATGGCGTAATCATTGATAAAATAATGGTATTTTTTACACTCTGTCAGGATGATGTCTCTAAGCTCTTCCAGATCATAATCGGGAAATGCGTTCTGAACCACATCCAGGCTCAATATATTTTTATTGAATTCCTCATACAAAATGGAACTTAAAAGCCTTCGCTTATCCAGTTCCCGTCCTTCCATGGATACCTTCTGAGTCACCACATTGGCATATAGTCCATATTCCTTGAGCTTTTTCCTCACTTTGACCATGTCTTTTTTCAGGGTCTCGTAGCTTACAAATATCTTTTCGCTGATATCATAGAGGTCAATGCCCTGCCCCCCTTCACTGTCCCTGGTGAGAAGTTCTGTAATGATATAGTTAACCCGTTCTCCGGGAGTCTCGGGCACACTTCTTACCTGATGGGCCAGCAGTGCCTTTCCCCTCTCCCTCTGTATCATATATCCTTTCCTGGATCCTTCGATCAGATTATTCTCAAAATAATTGATTTCTCCTATATAGTTCTTTACACTGCGCTCCGATATATGAAGCTGAAGGGAAAGCTGCTTTGCAGTCTGCCATTCCTCCTGATTCACAAGGATCTTAATAAGCGCCAGATGTTTCTCCCTCATGTTTCTTTACCCCCGACTATCTGTTCAGCACCACAATTGCTCCCAGTATACAGATAACCCCTGATGCCCCGTAGAAATCCATGGATTCCCCCAGCACAGCCACTCCAAGAAAGGAGGCAACCGCCGGTTCTATGGATGCAATCACGGAAACTCTTCCGGCCTCCATATACTTAAGGGCCGTGTTGTAGGACAGGTATGAAAAAATATTACACACACAGGCTGATACCACAAGTACCACTCCCAGCTGCGGGTACTGACTTATACTATATACCATATGTTTCATATCTGCAAGAAAACATCCCGCTGCTGCGGCAGTTAAAAAGGCATAAAACAGGACTGTCAGAGGATGATACCGTTTCAGCAGCACCCCTGCCACAATACTGTACATGGCATATCCCAGTGCGGCACCCATGCCCCACAAAAAGGCGTCTGCCGGAAATGTCACCTTTCCCGACATGATCCCGGACACAAACGCACAGCCGGTAATTGCAAGTAAGACAGCCACCAGCTTTCTCGAGGAAAGTTTTTCTTTTAATACAGGCACTGCTATCAGGGTTACAAAAACCGGTGATGTATATAACAGTACTGCTGCTGCCGACATGGATGATCTCTCTATGGCAATTCCATAACTCACATTAAAAAACAGCAAACACAGGATTCCCGCCACCCCCAACCATATAAGGTCCCCCGCCCTAACCCTGAACAGGTTCCTGCCCCTGATCAAAAAACAGATTCCCAGGATCGCCGCTGCGATCACCATCCTGGATACGGTCAGTTCCAGAGAACGGATACCATAGCCTGAAACCACATTTACAAACAGGCCGATGGTGCCCCACATACAACCCGCCGCTGCCGCATACATAGCGGCTTTCTTTCTATTTCCACTCATGAAACTCCCTCTGAATTTCTCCCGAAGATGCGCGCTGAGGCACCGTCTCCTGTTGAGATGGTGCCTTCTGGCACTATAATTCTTCTCCGTTGCTCCCAATCACCTTCTGGTACCAGTAAAAGCTGTCCTTCCTGTAGCGTTGTCCGCTTCCATTTCCCTCATCATCCTGATCCACATAGATGAGACCATATCGTTTTTTCATCTCCGCCGATGAACAGCTTACAATATCCATAGGCGTCCACATCATATACCCTTTTAACGGTACACCGTCCGCAATCGCTTCCTTCATCTGGATCACATGCTGTCTCAAATAATCAATCCTATACGGATCGTGGACCGCACCATCCTTCTCCAGCCTGTCCACTGCACCGTAACCATTTTCCGTTATGTAAATGGGGACTCCCGGATATCTGTCGCTGTAATGGTTCAGGTTGACCCTGAGACCAATGGGGTCGATCTCCCAGCCCCACTCTGTTTTTTCCAGATAGGGATTGGTGCTCTTGTCCATGGGGGCATAGGTGTTTTTCAATGAATCATTGATCTTTGTATAATAATAGCTGGTGGACAGGAAATCCATGGGATTTTCCCTCAGCAGCCTTTCGTCCTCCGGGTCAATATGAATATTTATATGGTTTTCCTCAAAAAAGCGGAAGGCATAGGCCGGATAAGATCCCCTGAGCTGTACATCAGGAAAAAAATACTGCATCTGGTTCTTTCTCATATTAAAGAGCATATCTTCCGGTCTGCATGTGGCAGGGTAAGCCAGCTTATCGCTGAGCATGGTGCCCACCCGGATTTGACCCTTATATTTTCCGGCCAGTTCCTTTGCCCTTGCACAGGCCAGGAACTGGTGATGGACTCCCTGGTATTCTGCTTCCATAAAGTTTTTGGCCCGGTTTCCCAATATCCCCAGGGAATTAAATGTGGTCAGATTGATCTGGTTAAACACGATCCAGTATTTTATCTGGCCGTGATACCGCTCAAACAGGGTATTACAGTATGCTGCAAAAAAGTCCACCAGGCTACGGTTCAGCCATCCCCCGTACTTTTTTACCAGATGCACGGGCATCTCATAATGGGAAATGGTCATAAACGGCTCCATTCCATGGGAACGTATGGAGGTGATCAGCCTGTCATAATACCTCAGCCCTGCCTCATTGGGTTCCTCCTCATCTCCCTTGGGATAGATACGGCTCCAGTCAAAGGAGGTACGGAATGCTTTAAATCCCATCTCCTCCATCAGACCCAGATCCTCCTCGAACCTGTGATAAAAATCCACGCCGTGCTGCTTGGGATAATAGAGGCCCGGTTCGATCACAAGGAAATTTTCATCATTGCGTATGGTACTGTCCTCCTTGCGGTCATCCCTGTTCTTTATATTCCTGTAGGGATGGAAATCTGCAATGGACATGCCCTTTTGATCCTCCCTGAACCCTCCGTCCGCCTGGCTGGCGGCAATGGCGCCGCCCCACAGAAATCCTTGCGGAAACTTATGCTGCATTTTCACCATACCTTACACCTCTGCTTTTTCTTCCAGTTTAGATATCCTGTCATCCAGTTTTCTGTACATAGAGATTATTTTTTTTGCCAGGTTCATCTCCGTACAAATGGTCATCACTGTGTCCTGGGCATGGGTAAACAAAAGGGAATATTCGTATTTTTTCCCGCCTGCCTCGGACTGCACCACCTCGGTCTGGAAAATATGGGCCTGGCGCAGTTCTTCCCTGGCCTCCTTAAGCTTATCCTCCGCCTGATCATAAAGCCCCTCCGCCGCATGGTCCAGGGCCTCCATAATCAGGTTTCTGGCATCCCCTGCATGAATCACGATCTGCATGGCAATGGATGCCATTTTCTCTCTCTCTTCTTCATAGCTGCTTATTGTTTCGCACATAATTCGCTCCTCTTATTAATCGTTTTCTTCCATCTCCAGCTTTAACTGTTGTCTGTCATAAATTTTAAAGAAGGGGAAGAAGATGGCAGTTGCAGCAGCCAGGTTGATGGCAGTAAGCACCAGTCCGGAAAGACTGTGGTTCACAAGCCAGGAACTGATGAATACCGGGCAGTACCACATATTAAACACTTCCACAGGGATTGCCACAAGCCCTGTTGCCTGGGCAAGGTAAGTGATAATAGGAAGTACGATTGCCGTGATCCACATAGGGATCATCAGCAATGGATTCCAGGCCACACAGCCAAATACCACCGGCTCATTGATATTGAGAATACTCGGCACAATAGAAGCCTTGCCCAATGCCTTTAACTGCCTGGAGGCTGCAAAAAGCAGCATAATGGACAGGGGAAGGGTTGCCCCGCGCCCGCCCAGGCTGAGCCATGCGTATACCGCCTCGTTGGTAAAGGGCTGTGAAGCGCTCATACCGGCTGCCAGTGCATCTGCATTGGCAGTGATGGCCACCAGTGCGATCGGGTTGATGATCGGCTGGAACACCCAGCCGCTGATACCCATGGAATACAGGATGGTAGGGATCAGATACAGCAAAATCATACCGGGAAGAGACTGGGCAATGTTGTTTAACGGTGCAAAGAAGTTCACAATAAACGCATACAGATCAAAATGCATCTGGATCACCACCAGCCAACCGATCAGCACAACGGAGGCAATGGGAAGCATGGAGTCAAACCACTCCTTCACAAAATCCGGTATCACGGAATCCTGTTTAAAAAAGGTGAATTTTCCATACAGGTTCATGATAAACGCGGTAAACAGTCCGGCTACGATCGCCACAAACATGCCGCCTGCACCAAATGCTGAAAACTGGTACACATAACCGGCATCTGTAATCTCCGGATTCACGAGGATCATGAACAGGGCCACGCCGGTAAATCCGGCAATCAGTTTCATCTTGTGGTTCTTCTTAAGTTCCAGCACATAATAGGGGATCAGAAATACCATAAAAATAGATATGAGCCCAAATGTATAGTCCCTTAGACTGGTCAGCACAGGAAGTGCCGGAATAAAATTCTTAATAACATTGTATATGGTGATAAGGGAACCCACAAGTACCATGGGAAGTGTTTTGATAATGGCCTTCTGCATGGCAGAGAGCCAGGCGTTACCTGTTAATTCTTCCATTTTCGGGGCAACCACATCACCCATCCAGTTCATAAACCGTTCCATACCTTAACCTCCCTCTAGTCCATTAGTTCCAATGCCTGCTTTAATACGGACTCTCCGTCCAGGGTCGCGTAATATTTCCGTTCAATGATCATTGCCTTCACACCCAGATCCCTTACCTCTTCCTCAATCTCGGCAAATTTATGCTTTAGATGCGGGCCGATGAGCAAAACTCCCACCCCATCAATGTTTTCCATAATCTCCGTATCGCTGACAGCCCGGATACTGATATCCAGCCCTTGTTTCTGTGCCGCCTTTCTCATTTTCTGGGCTATGAACCCGCTGGAAGCCCCTGCTCCGCAGGCAAGTAAAATGTTCTTCATGTATTTCTCCTCTCTGATGTCTCTGTCCCATCAGCTGTTATTTGATATCCTAAGTATAACGGAAGATCCCGCCCGGCACAAATCTTCGATTTCACGGAAAGGATGCAAAAAAATACCCGCTTCCACACAAAAAAACACCGGAGCAGCAATGGCGGCGCCGGCATATCCGCGGTATGGCCATTGTTCTCCCGTGCTCTTTTAGTTCAGTTTTATCAATGTGAAACATCACCATCTTCTGAGTGCAGCTGTGTATCTTCCGTTGTCTTAAAATAAAGAGCCCTGACTCAATTGTCAAGACTCTCCATCCAACCTTAATAATTCCTTCACTGAAGTGTAAAAATGCCCTTTCTTACCGGAAATTTCATATTCCGCATTTAACTTTTATGTATAATTTCCAAAAATTTCCCATTTTCTACCATGTAATACAGGGCAGCTGCCCCGCTTCCGGCCACTGCAATGACAGCTAGAACCAGATATCCCTGCCTCATCCCGGCACCTGCAGCTATCTTTCCGGTAACTATGGGAAATGTGGTCATTCCCACCGCATACACGGCCTGAAAGAATCCCATAGCCGTAGACCTCTGCTCCCCGGGCACCCCCTGCATTGCCTCCGAGGTGGCGTAGGAAAACAGGATTCCCGTGGCCATGCCGGGCAGCACCTGAAGTGCCAGAAGAAAGGGAATGCTCCCGGCCACCGGCACCATAAGGCAATAAAAGGCCACTGCCAGCAATACGGCCGGGATCCAGAACCTGGGCCCTTTTTTTGTACAGAAATCAGATGAGGCCATGGCTGCAAACACTACTGCCGACAGCATATACAAAATGGATGAAACTCCTACGATCCCATTGGATGCGCCGATGTTCTTAAGGATCTGGTTGGTAAAGGACATGGTGGTGGTCAGCTGGATCCCCTGCTGGATCAGGGCGATCATGGAAAACATGATGATACGTTTTCCCCTGCACACCTTAAGGAGCTGCGCAGGTGAAAGATTTCCCCTCCCGGGCCTAAGCTCTCCTCCCGGTTCCTTTAAAAACAAGGCCAGCACAAATGCCAGCGTTCCCGCACCCACGCTGAGCGCGCAGATCTTCCCCATGCCGATCCTGGAATAGCACAGCGTGCTGGCCACAAATCCCAGAAGCATCCCCAGGTTATTAAAGAGCACGATCCTGCTGGTAGCCTTTTGCTGGTCCTGGGGATATTTCCCGGTGTAAAATACCATAAAAGAGATCCACATGGCGGAAGCCAGCCCTGACAGCAGGTTGGCTGCCAGAAATCCCCTCTCATTACACAGGCATACCCGAAACAGGGATGCGCTGCCTGAGGCCAGTGCTCCGGCCATGATAAAGGGCTTATGCCGCCCCAGCCGGTCTGCGCACACCCCAACCGGAAGGCGCAGGATGAGCTGGGAAATGCCGTAGGCCCCCACCACGGTACCCACCACGCTGCTGGCAGCGCCGATTCCCGTCAGGTATGTGGTCTGATATGGTATGTATACGTACTGGGCAAACCAGAACAGTGCCACGATTGCCAGAAAAATGACCTCCTGCTGACGTGCACCGCGGGCATCCGCCGTGGTCTGCCCTGTCTTCCCCTCCATCATTCTTTGTTCCATGTCACACCTGGCCTTTCTGCTGAATGGTATCCATCACCCGGTGGATGTGAAGGGTCAGATAAAGTTCTTCCTGATCCGTAATGGAGACCTTAAACCGTTCCCGTACATAGACCCCTATCTTTTCCACACACTCCCGTTCCCTTGCGCAGGTTTCCATGATCTGCCGGTACAGGAATGTGTTCCTCTCATCCGGCATCATCTCGCCCTTCATCAGCCTTTGTGCAAAGAGACGCAGATGGGTCACACAGCGGGTGTATGAGGTGTCTTCCTTATCATATACAATATGGAAACTGTATTTGATAATACTCAGGATATCCTCCACCACGCTGTTGATCACCTGGTTCTGGCTGTTATAGGGATTGTCCTGCTGGGCATTGATAAAATGCAGGGCAATATTGCCCGCCTCGTCATCGGGAAGACGGACTCCCAGCTTTTCCTCCACCAGATCAAGCGCAAAATTTCCCACTTCAAATTCATGGGGATTAAACTTCCTCATCTCCAGGGTGTAGAAATTCTGGAAAATGATCCCATCCTTCACCCTCTGCACCGCATAGGAAAGGTGGTCTGTCAGGGACAGGTAGAGATGGTCCATCAGTTCCATCCCGAACCGCTCCCTTCCATGATCGATCACTGTTTTTGCCAGTTCAAAAAACACCCCGTCCGTGTCAGCTGCCAGGCGGATAATATTTCTGGAAATATTCCGGTCCTTCAGTACAAATACTTTTTCCACTTCCTCTTTCTTCAGCGTACTCCCCGTTGCCTTGTGAAAGCCGATGCCCTTACCCATCAGAATGGCCTCCTGTCCCTCCTCATCCAGAGCCAGGACCAGTGAATTATTCAACACTTTAACAACCCGCACCTTAACATCCCCATCCTTCTGTTTACAGCTCTTCGCCGTTTGTCCGTATCACGTTCTGGTACCAGTAAAAACTGTCCTTTTTGATCCGGGCCAGATCCTTAAGATCCATATCCTCCCGGTTTACATACACAAACCCGTATCTCTTTTTAAAGCCCTGGTGCGAACTTAAAAGATCCATAAAGGACCATGGCGAATATCCCATCAGGTCCACTCCATCCTGGATCGCCAGGGAGCACGCCTTAAGATGTCCTTTTATATAATCGATCCTGTATGGATCATGGACCTGATTGTCCGCAGTGAGTTCGTCTCCCATACCCAGCCCATTTTCCGTTATGATCAGGGGCACATGGTATCTGCTGTAGTAATCATTCAGAACAATGCGCAATCCCATGGGATCGATCTGTGCGCCGTACTCGCTGGCTGCCAGGTTCTCATTCTTCTCATCCCTGCAATAGCCGTACTGGTCAAAATCCACCTCGTTCCCGCGGTATACCCTCATGCCCACAGGGTGGGATCCGTCTGCGGGAAGATAGCTGGCACACAGGGTCCTGTAGTAATTCAGGGCAATGTAGTCCATCCTTCCATGCTTCAGGATCTCCTCATCCCCTTCCATCATGACCGGGACAATCCCCCGCTCGTTCAGATACCTCATGTAATATCCGGGATACCTTCCATAATAATGCATATCCAGGCAGTAGACCGTCTTCATGCAGTCATTCATCCTGGCGGCCCACACATCCTCCGGCTTATTGGTCAGGGGATACGTACAGGTGGAGGACACTGCAGGTCCCACCTTTCCGTCCTTTACCAGCTCGTGGCAGGCCTTAGATGCCAGGGCATGGGCCAGGAACATGTGGTAATCCATCTGGGCACGGATCCGGTCAGCCTTGAGCGGATCCGCTTCATTGATATTCATGCGCTCGTCCACGCGGATCATCAGGTTCTGCTCATTGATGACCTGCCAGTATTTTACCCGGTCCCCATACTGCCCAAAGCAGATCTTTGCATACCGCTCAAAGGCGTACACACACCGCCGGTCCTCCCATCCATTGTACTTTTCCACCAGGGCATAGGGAAGATCAAAATGATAGAGGGTCACAAAGGGCTGGATTCCATGTTCCAGAAGGCAGTTGATCACATCATTGTAAAAAGCAATGCCCTGTTGGTTCACCTCACCGTCCCCGTCCGGGATGATGCGCGCCCAGGAAAGGGAGAACCGGTAAATCTTCATGCCAAGTTCCTTCATCAGTGCAATATCTTCCTTCCAGTGATGGTAAAAATCACTGGCCACCTTACTGTCAGCCTGCTTGTGGGAACGCTTAAAGGAATTATGATCCGCCACTGTCATTCCCTTTCCGCCTTCATCCCATCCTCCCTCGATCTGAAACGCCGAGGAGGAGGCTCCCCACAAAAAGTCCTTTGGAAATCTGTCTGCCATATATGTTCTCCTTTTCCTGTTATCTGATGATTCGGACCACCGGTGTATCACAATCCGCGTGTTCCCGCTCCAATCCTTTTACCTCTGCAAAGTTGGCTGTATTCCCCACTATAACAGGTACAACCGTATCATATCCTGCTTCTTTTATTTTATCAATATCAAAGGAAACTATTTTTGTCCCTTTTTTGATATGGGCGCCTTCCTCCACATGCTTTTGGAAATATCTTCCTTCCAGCTTCACGGTATCCATACCCACATGAATCAGCAGTTCCACCCCGTTGTCCATTGTCAGTCCCATGGCGTGAAGGGTGGGATAGATCAATGTCACCGTACAGTCAGCCGGCGCTGTCACTTCCCCTTTTTCCGGTATCACTGCAATCCCTTTGCCCAGGGCTTCGGACGAAAACACCTCATCCTTTACCGATGTCATGGGAACCGCCTTTCCCTGGATAGGGGAGCCCAGGAGGATCTCATTCTCCCCGGCGTTTTCGCAAACTGCCCTGCTCTCGTCTCCTGCCCTGTTCTCGTCTCCTGCCCTGTTCTTGTCTCCTGCCCTGTTCACGGCAGCAGCCCCATCCCCTTTGTCGGGGATATCGTCAAATCCCACAAAATAGGTGAGCACCGCCGCCCCAAAGAATGACACTGCGATTCCGACCAGGTAGAAAATAAACGGGGTCATCCCAAATGCCGCATAGGTAAAGATCGTCAGCACGCCATTGTTAGCAAAGGCATCTCCGTACACGCCTCCCAGCCCCATGATGCCGCCTCCCAAGGCGCCGCAGATAATAGCGCAGATCATGGGCTTTTTCAGACGCAGGTTGCATCCGTAAATGGCCGGCTCCGTGATCCCTACCAGCACAGCTGAGATGGTTGCTGAGGCAGCCACTCCCTTTAACTCCCTGTTCCTTGATTTAAGCATAACGCCAAGGGCTGCGCCGCCCTGTGAAAAGTTGGCGGCTCCCGCAAATGCCAGCAGGTTTTGTTTTCCGCTCACAGCCACATCATTAAGACCCACGGGCAGCAGCGCCCTGTGTGCCCCGAAAATGACGAACACGCCCCAGAGACCGCCCACCACAGCGCCTCCCAAAACAGCATTAAACTGCATCAGGGCATAGTATACGGTCTGGATTCCGTTGCCCACCCATATGCCGACCGGGCCTAACAGGCACAGTGTCAAGGGCACCATAAGGATCATGGAAATTCCCGGCACAAGAATGATCTGAAGGATCTGGGGAATGATCTTCTCCAGGGCCCGTTCCAGGTACATAAGTACAAACACTGCCAGCAGGATGGGAATCACGGACTCGGTGTAGCTGAACACCCTGGTGGATTCCCCAATGGTCCATGCACCTTTGATCACAGGGATCCCGAATATCCTGGTCACAGCGGACACATCCTGGATAATAGCATCCAATTGCGGATAACACAGAAAACCTCCAATGGTCATGGCAATGATCTCATTACACTTTAACGCCTTTGCAGCCGTGTATCCCAGGAATACAGGCATAAAATAGAAAATAATCTGGCTGGCTGCAAACAGCAGGATGTAGGTGTCATTGGACGCAATATCCACTCCCCGGCCGGCCGCCACCAGTTTTGCGGCTGTCAAAAGTCCTTTGATCAGACCGGAGGCGGCAATGGCCGGAATCAGGGGTGTGAACATCTTGGAAATAACCTGGAGCACATGATTTAACACATTTCCCTTTTCTGCCTGCCCGCCTTCACCGCCGCCGGATTCCAGATCCACCATGGGAAGCATTGCATCATACACCTTGGTAACCTTGGAGCCCAGCACCACCTGGAACTGTCCGCCGGATATGACCACCTGGATCACTCCCTCCAGATGTTCAACCACCTCTTTGTCCGCCTTGGACATGTCCTTTAACACAAAACGCAGACGGGTAAAGCAGTGGCTCAGGTCACTTACATTTTCTTTTCCGCCCACATGCTTTAATATGTCTTTTGCTACTCTGTTGATATCCATAACATTCTCCTCTTTGATTATTCCAATTGGTTGCTCACCGGCCAGTGAATGTCCCTTGATAAGCCCAGTTACCAGACGCACGCACATCCGTCTTAAGAGCAGACACAAAAAAAGACCCAAGTATATCAGAATAAAGTATACCCACTTTATCCTTCTATCCTTCGATCTTGCCTGCATTACCAGTAACATGTCGATTACTGCCTTATCAAATTGATTGGATTATAGCATATAAAAACCCCGTCTGTCAACATTAAAATGCAGTCTCCTGGTAAAACGTCTCCTGGTAAAAGTACGCCGGGCAAAGTATCAACCAGGGCACGGGTGGCGCGGTACTGAGCGGCGCGGCACTGGGCGGCGCCACAGCAGGTAAAGCACAGGGCGGCGTGCACAGCAGGTGCAAAACAGAGGATGTGCACTGCACACCCTCTGTCCCGGACTTTCAGTTCTTCTTAAAACGCTCCTCAAGAAACTCCCACTGCTCTCCCTGGTCCCTGTGGTCATAGAGAAATTGTTCAATGGGGCAGACCTTTGTATCATCCTTTGAGGATTTCACAAGGGGGATGAGCTCTGCATATGTGACAGCCACCCCCATTTCCCTGAACATCTTCAGTCCGCCTTCCGACATTCTCACCCCATGGCATTCCCGGATGGGGATCCGGCCCGCCATGATCCCCATGGCAATACCTGCCTGGTTCGCGTACAGGACCATGGCTTTTACTCCGGAAAATTGATGTTCAAAATATTGGCCATACATGGCTGCCACCGGGCTTTTATCTGATTCCCATATGACATTTCCCAAAGAATCTGTCAGGATTGCCAGCGCTTCCTTTTCCGCGACTTTCTTTAATAAATCCTCTCTCATACGGACACCTGCCTTTGCGTTACAGCCTGTCGGCCGCTTCCTTGATCCGCTTTAACCCTTCCATGACAACTGCCCTGGGAGCCGCAAAATTAAATCTCATAAATCCCTTCCCTTCCTTTTCCCCAAAGGTGGTTCCGTCATTTAATAACACTTTGGCATCCCTGAACATAAAATCCTTTAACTCTTTTTGTGACTGGAATCCAAGTCCCCTGCAGTTCATCCAGATCATAAAGGTAGCCTCCGGTTCAATTGCCTTGATCTTGGGGATGTTTTCATTGATGTATGCCACCGCCTGGTTCTTGGTCTCATTTAAGTACGCAACACACTGGTCTGCGTAGTCATCCCCGTGATTATAGCATGCCATCAATGCTGCGTTTCCGAATATATTTCTTCCCATTCCCTTTTTGTATGTCTGCTGGTTCATCATCCTGCGGTAGATCTCTTTGTTGTGCGTAAACCATGCGGCGGTGCGGAAGCCGGCCACATTAAAGGTCTTGGCAGGATTGATAAATGTCACGGAATGATCGGCAAACTCCTCCGAGATACCGCAGAAAGGAATAAACGTATGTCCGTCAAAAATGATATCCCCATGGATCTCATCCACCCCGATCATCACGTGGTTGCGGATGCACATTTCCCCCATCCTCACCAGTTCTTCCCTGGTAAAGCACCTGCCTGTGGGGTTCTGTGGATTACAGATAAACAGGATCTTCACTTTGGGGTCTGACAGCTTTTTCTCCAAGTCTTCAAAATTGACCTCATAACGGCCGTTGACCAGATCCATCTCGTTGTAAACCAGCTGACGGCCATTATTTTTCACCAGATCATGAAAGGGAGGGTAAACAGGTGTCTGAAGGAGGATCTTATCCCCAACACTTGAAAATTCTTCTGCAAACCATATCATGGCAGGGATGACGCAGGGTGAAAAATCTATGTACTCCGGATTCAGGACCGTGTTGTGCCTTACTTTATACCACCTGGCAATGCTCTCCTCAAATGCCGGATCAATATACGGATAACCGTAATGATTCATCTCCACGCGCTCCCTTAAGGCTTCGGTCACCTCCACCGGGCTTGGGAAATCCGTGTCCGCGATCCAGAATGGAAGCACATCGCCTGGGCACAGGGACGGGTCATATTTTTTTGCATCTGTTCCTCTTCTCTCAACGCCTTTATCAAAATCATATATTATCTTGCTCATCACGAATTCTCCTTTATCTTTTTTCATCATAACACATTTTCATTTAATTAAACAATTACATATGAGACGATCATATTACAGGCAAACATCACGATCGCCGGAACAGAGCACCGTTTTACAATGTCCATGATCTCCAGTTCAGCCATGCCTGAAATGGCAATTACAACACCGGCCACCGGAGACATACACCGGCCGATGCCGGAGGAAAGCTGCATGGGAAGGGCGATGGTGGCTGTGGAAACTCCCATTTGGGCCGTCACATCCGGAACCAGGGGGCCGAAGGCATACCATGATGCATTGCCCGATCCCAGAAGCATACCTGCAAAAAATGTGATCATTGACATCAATGCCATGGTAATGATCGGCGCACTCTTAACAGAGGCCAGGACATTGGATATGATCGTAATACCGCCCAACAGTTTGATGGCTTCCGCAAACACTGCCGCACCGATCAGGATACTTACAACATTGGCAAAGGAATTGCCCATTGCCTTCATTACAACATTAAAGTCATTGGTCACCTCTTTTCTGTCCCTTCTTCTCACCAGCTCCAGGATAAATACAAAGAACAGTCCAAGAAGGTTTGCCGTGACCACATCCATTTTAATGGATGGTATAAAGCTGAAGACGGTGATCAAAACCAAAGGTACAATGGGAAGCACTGCGTAACATGCCGGGCAGCTGGAATCCCTCGGCATCTCCGTCTTTGCCGCAACGCTTCCTGTGGATGCGTCTTTCTTGTCCATGTGCCTCAGATATATGGGAAGAAAGACAGCACAGATAAGAATAAGGATCGCTGCGGCTTTTCCCTGATAGGTGAGGAAATAGTTCATCATGGGCATTCCAACCACATTCTCCGCCGCAAAGATCGCGCTTGAATCATTGGGACCCCAGTCCACAAAGCCGCACATGATCATAACAGTGGCGGCGCTCAGCTTGCTGATCCCCAGGGAGGTGAGGATAGGAAACGCAATGGCCATCAAAAGCATGGCCAGGCCCGCATGGCTTGTGATCACTAGTTTCAGCAGGGTTCCAATGATAAAGAGCATGCTTAAAACTATGTAGGGGTTTTTAATTTTTGATAAAGGCTTGGTTGCCAGATATGCCAATTTTGTGGATGCCCCTATATGAGACATGTAAACAGCGTACCCTGTTACCATCATTAAGGTCAGTCCCACACCGGATGCATTGGATTTGAATGCATTGGCGGCATATGCAAATACATCTATGACCGCATTTCCCGTGGTTTTATCCCCCATGATCGATCCGCCGCCGAAGATTGCCGATAGCAGCAGGATCATCATGCCTGATACCAGGAACACAAATACTGAATTATACTTTTTAATTACCAGTGTTGCAACTATGACGATATACAGCAGCGTTACTATCACAGCTAGTGTATGATTCATGATACTTCTCCTGTCTTTTTGGAATTAGTTTTTGCTCCACCAGCCTGCAGTACCGGTTTTTGCAGTCAAGCAGGTATACTGTCCAAACCCTATATTGTTTAGAATCTTAACCTTTGGTTTAGTATGTATACCTCTTGTTTAGATTCTAAACCTTTTGCCTGATAATGTCAATATCAATTATATAGTTTGTCAATATGCATGAATATGATACGTGTATTTTGTGCGATATATCCAATTTTATTCACAAAAAACATTGACAAGCGGGTTGCCTTTGTTTTTCATCTTCCTGGATCAAGACTTCCCGCACAGTTCTGAACATATATGATTTTCATGGCTTCACCATGAGGTTCATCAGACCGGCGGCTTTGCCGCCAATCTGAAAGGAGCTGCAGCAAATGCTGCAGCTCCTTCCTGACCGTAACCGGACATGGGCCTGTATACGTTAATCTATTTCCTTATCTCTTCCTGCTCTTTTTCTTTTCATTCCGTCTTTCCTGAACCCCCCGCCTTATATCCAGCCAGGCCTCAAGCACACAAAAGGCAGTGTTGACTTCATCCTCTGAAAACCGTTCCCTGACAATATCCATGGATTCCCCAAACCCAACCTCATCATATCTGCGGTGGGCTTCGTCCAGTTCCTTTCCTTTTTCAGTTAAAAACAGGTGGTATCTGTTATCATTCTCGGGATCCACTTCCCTGTAGATCAGCCCCTTGCTCTCCACTTTTTTCAGGATTTGGGAAACTGCTCCTTTTGTCTTTCCATAATCCCTTGCAAGCTCCGTTACCGTGATCCCATGATGGTCGGCAATATGTTTTAGGGTATGTACTTCCACCGATGTATAGGCCTCACCTGTTCCGTAATCATGAGGCACCTTTGTAGATATATATAAGTTAGAAACCTGGTGCAGTATATCCACAGCCTCTACATCGCTATATGATTTCCTTGCCTTCTCATCCATAATGTACTCCTAACTTTACTATATACCGTATTAGCCTTTTCCCAAACTGTTAAAGCATTGTTAAAAGTATACTATAATTAAATATCAATGGCAAGGATTTCTTCCGGTCAATGCGTTTCTAGTCTTTTAGGCACCCCATAAAGGAGATGCCGTTCTGGGGTGCTTTTACCCCGAAATAATCGCACACGCTTGCGCCCACATCGGAAAGGGATTTCCTGATACCCAGCCTTTTTCCGGCAACTCCCTTCCTGTACACCAAAAGGGGAACACACTCCCGCGTATGTTTGCTGTGCCCGATGTCCGGGTCATTTCCATGGTCAGCCATAACCAGAAGCACATCCTCCTCGGTGAGAAGGGGAAGCAGTTCTCCGATGCCGCGGTCTGCTGTTTCCAGGATCTGTCTATAGACAGATGAAGACTGGGAATGGCCGGCCAGGTCGGTCTCCTGCACATTGGTACAGATGAACCCTGTCTCCATGTGTCTGAAGGCATGGATGGTGTGCTCCATACACGCTTCGGTGGGCACACAGGAAATGCTTGTTCCTTTGTCATTTGCAACAATATCCGCCACTTTCCCAATGAGCGTGACAGGAATCCCGGCATCTGTCAGAATGGTAGGGGCCTGTACATTTTTATCAACCCCGTATCCCAGGTGCAGGCACTGGTATCCCTGCTCATAGGATCTGGATTTAGCTGATGCGATCCCGATAAAGGCATGGTCCTTTGTCTCCTCCGCATTCCAAAGATCCTCCATGGAGTTTCCGGTCCCGCCAAACACGATCACACGGCCAACGGTCACCACCTCGCGGACCAGGCGGCCGATCTCATATTCCTTTTCAAAGGGTATATAGTCCAGGGGAGCCGTCACATTGTAGCACATTCCAAGGTCCGCCTCCAGATTGTCGGCCACTGTCACAAAATCATCACAGAGCACATACCGCAGCCCTTCCCTTTCAATAATCTCCACTTTATGCCCCTGTTCCCTGAGATGGCCGGCCACTGCATCCACTTTTTCCTGAAAGGGATGGACATCCGGTTTTCGCGGAAATGTACCCATGATCTCCTGGTGTCCCATAAACGTATCAGCTCCAAAATGCATCAGCTCCGACTTTCCAAAGTTTGCATCTTCCCACATCTTCATACGGCTGCTCTCCGCCCCGTAAGCATTCATCAGCCCCAGACGTTCCAGGTTTGGAAGCTTCATATCAGGATGGTCCCTCAAAATACTTCTCAGTGTATTTGCCTTCTCGTCCCCGGGACGCGCTGTCACAGCATCGTCCATTGCTCCTATTCCAAATCCGTCCAACACGATCACAACAAATCTCTTCAAAATTCTTCCTTCTTTCTTCCCTGGCTGTCATAAATACCTATGATCTCGGGACATCCTTTCCTGATTCCCTTTACCAGCGCCACATCGCTTCTTGTAACAAAAATCTGGAAACGGAATGCCATGACCGCCGTATCTCCTACCGTGCATTCCTCTGATATTCCAAAATGATAATCAATGCTTTCATCCGTGGGCGGTATCACCGTAAGGTCCCTGCTGTCTTTTAAACTTTTTCCCACCAGCACATGTTTCACATGGGACCGCCTGTAATGGCCGCCGCCAAAGCAGTAGGCATTTCCCATAAAATTATGGGAAACTTCACTGACATACACTACGGCCGGTATTTCCTCCAGATCATGTTCCGCATGCATGGGCGTGGTTCCGCTAAGTCCGTGTCCCGGCTCCCCGCAGTTGCCCCCAAACTCCACCATTTTGTCAATGGTATGGCAGCAGGTGGCGGAAGGGGTGTTCACCAGCGTCACGTCTACCCCGCAGGTCTTCAGGATTTCTACCGCGCATTTTACAGTCTCAAGATTCCTGGTGGGCAGCACATCCCCTGCCGTCTCATCATAGAGGTAACAGGGAAATGATGTCACGCCCTTGATCTCCAGCTGGGGGCACTCTGTCTTGATCCAGATCGCGGTTTCCTTCAGCTCATCCAGATGGAAGCCCGCTGTCTGCCCGGAATAGATCATGTCAAAATCACCGTATACCCGAAGCATCAAAGCCTGCCTGCGTCCAAGTTCAGCAGCCGCAGCCTGGATCTCCATGATTTTTTCCCTTGAATAAACCGTCATCACCTCCGGCCCGTATGCCACCATATTCTTGATCAATGCTCCGGGTACCTGCACCAGGTGTCCCACATTGCCTATAGGGATATTGTGCCGCATCATCACAAGCCCTTCCCTGTAATCCACCACCACGGCGCCGCTGTATCCCAGTTCCACCAATGCCTTTGCCAGATAAGGATTCCTTCCGATCTGCTTTAGCATAAAGTACAGCTTGATATGGTTCTCCTCTGCCTTGTGCAGCAGTCTGCGGGCATTTTCCAGAAATGCGTCCACGTCCACCACATAGGAATCCGGCAATATCCGCCCTTCCTGATGAAGCATGAATGCGGTTTCCGCCAGTTCCCGGTTCCGCCTGATTGTCTGGTTCAGAAACATCTACTTCACCCTTTCTATCGATTCCTTTATGATCCTCAAAATGGTATCCGCCCCTGCACGCATGGGATTGATCCGGATCATGCGGTGCTCCAGGGTGGGATCCGCTTTCCGGAAGGTTCCGGACACCCTGTAGAACATGGGGATCATCTCGTATTTGGATTCCGCTCCCACCGGGTTAGGCGCTGCTCCCAGCTTCTCCGCTTCCTCCAGCACCTTTTCCGCAATATTTTCATAAAATTCAACCAGAAGCACCTTGGACTGGGCATTGGCCAGAAATGCATCCCTTACCTGGGGGATCTCCCCTGCCTTAAGCCTGTTTACACACTCCTCATTGACCTGAGCCTGGATCGCCAGTGCCACAGGTGCATAGATCAGGCCATGGAGCACATCCAGCGCCTCATGTCCCTGGGTCTGCATTCCTCCGGAATAGCTCTCCGATATGAGTCGGTCTATATATTGCTTCTTTCCTGCGATCACGCCGATACCCTCCGGCCCCAGGAGCTTAAAGGCTGAAAAGCAGGACAGGTCAGCGCCGCACTGTACCCCGATGTCCTTTACCTTCATCACCGCGTAATTGTCATCGGTCAGGACCGGAATATCCCTTACCGCTTTGATGGTTTTTACCACCTCATGCATATCATAGCAATCATCCAGCTTCTGCCTGGTATACTGCACCAGAGCGCCCTTAATATCCGGATCAGCACGAAGCACTGCCTCAACATCCGGCAGATCATTAAAGTCAGCTTCCACAGGCACCAGACCCAGCATGTCAAAGGACGTGCCGGTGGTATTGTAAACCGGCGCCTTATGGACCAGTATCTTATCCCCGCATGTCAGCATGGCGTGGAGACCGAACCGGATGGCTCCGCTTCCGGCTCCCCTGACCAGCACGCAGGCCTCTGTATCAAAAATACGGGCGATCACCTGTTCTACCTTGCTGGTGGTCACCGGTTTGTTGAGCCCCATCACCACGCCAAGATCACCCCTGTTTAAAAACTCGTGTCCTTCAAATTCTCTTGTGATACAGTCCGTCACCTTAAACTGAAGCTTCATTGCCTCCTCAAGGGACAGGCTGTATAACGGATATGTCTGCATATCTGAAACCTCCTCGTTATGAGCACTTAGCATCCGGCTCCCAAAAGGATCCTCCTCGGATTCTCCCTTAAGAGCATATCGATCTGTGCCTGTGTAAAGCCGCTTTCTGACAGCAGGGGAAGGAATGACTGGAACATGTACGCATATCCGATCCCTCCCCTGTACTTTAGATGGGACTTTCTTGTGATATCCATGGAAAGCACCACCTGGGAAAGCATTCCCTCCTCATGAATCCGCTTCAGCGCCTCTGCCCGGAAGGTATCCGGACAGTAATTCAGTTTCCCCACCGTGTCAAATCCCACATTGACTCCCCTTCTCAAAACCGAGAGTATGGTTTCTATGTTCTGTGACAGATCCATATGTCCGATGATGATCTTCTCGGGCTTTACTCCGCGTTCCATCAGATAATCCGCCTGCTCTGCCCCCATGGTCCCCAGGGTGGTATGGGTGGTTACCGGCACGCCTGTCTTGACCGCTGCCGCTGCCATGGCGTCAAATACTTTTTTCTCCATATCCGTCATCTGCTGTTTACTGGTTCCAAACTCCCCGATTACGGACGCGCACATGCCGGTATCACCGGGCACAGGCTCCCATGACCCATCAATCCCCTGGGTCAGTTCCCGTTCCATCAGCTGAGCCAGTTCCTCCGCCGGCTTGCCGTACACACAGTCCGGCAGGAACGGCTCCTTATAAAACCCGGTGGATACAATAATGTTGATCCCCGTCTGCTCAGATACCCTTTTGATATACTCCACATTCCTGCCCATTCCCAGGTTTGTCACTTCCAGAATATTTCTAACTCCATATCCGTACAGGCTTTTAAACTCTTTTACCGTCTCCTCAAAGCAGTCCAGCCTGCAGTCCTCATCCTTTTTTACACCTGACAAATCAATTGTCACATGCTCATGCATCAGCGTATAACCATCTATCAGCTTCATTTTTCTCCAATCTCCCCAGGAGCATTGATCCCGTGTCCATAACACATTTCAATTTTTCTTAACATATATATCTAAAAATACATATCCAGGTTCAGGAAATACCTGTCCACCAGTTCACTTCTCTCACAGCAGTGATTCTCTGCCGCCCTTAACATTGCGCCGATGTCCTGGGGATGGCTCTCACAGATCAGGAGGGTCGTCATCCCCAGCCTTCGCCCGGGCACGGCCACCGCGCTTTTCCCGCACATATTGACGATCCGCATCAGGCCTTTTCCTGCCAGACGCTGCCGCTCCCCTGTCATCTCATCAAAATGTCCGAAAACAGAATCCCCCATCCCCTGTACATCCACCGGTCCCTCTTCTGAAACCAGCATTTTACCCCTTACAACATGTTCCCGAAGATAGGATATGAGTTTTTCCCGGGAACCGTAGATGTCCTCATTACATGGAACTGTCTCTGTTACCAGTTCCATGTTTCTTCTGTTATATTCAATGCCGGCCCTGCTGCCCCTTAACTCACATTTCAAATCCAAAACCGTATCCACTGCTCCTATGAGCACACTCCACTCCCTTGCGATCAAGCCCACAGAGGGCGAGAACGGAATCCGGTCAGTGGACAGCCTTTTATACTGCTTCATATGTTCCTCTTCTATGAGCGGGGAAATGAATCCGTACAGATTCAGTGCAGCTGCAGGCGCCAGCACGGAGCCGCCCCCGTCTGTGCCCACTCCCAGGTCATTGATCCCATAGAACACGTTAAGCGCCGTTCCGCTGCTGGAACCGGTCATCCACCGGCCGGTCAGGGGATTTACAAGCCTTAAGTCCACAGCCCTTCCTCCCAGGGACATAAGATCCCGGGTATGCTTTAAGAAACCGCCTTCCTCCAGCCTTTTTATCAGGCTGTCCGGGATTATGGGCGTATCTTTGATCCCCATATAATACGCGTCCCCATGTTCTGCCTGGGCCGCTGCCACCCGGTCGATAACACAGGGGTAGACAGCGGTTACGGACCCATACGGGTTTTTCAGCCCCAGGAAAGACTTCTTAGCGTATGTCTCAATCCTTTTATCCATTTTCATCCTAACCTTTATCAGCCCTAATCTTTATCAGCCGGCCGCAGGAACCGCGATCAGCCCGATCACAAGGAGAAGGTTCAGCAGGACACCAAAAATAATACATGCCACAGGTCCTACAGCCAGATCTACAATGGGTTTCTTGGCTTTCTTATTCAGCAGGAAGGCGCCGATCACAAACAGCGCTCCGATCCCCGTGTACCCGGATGCGGATGCGGACATCTTCTCAGCCGCCACAATACCGCCTGATAACAGGGCGACCTCCAGCACCTTGTTCATTGATGTACGCACATACTCACCCATATCCTTAACTCCCGGAAACCGGTCCATTCCCTTTGCAAACAAGTCGATCAGGGCAATCTCAACCACCATGATCACAACGCCCGCCACAAATGCAAAGAGTGGGTTTCCGTGAAGAAAAAGACCTGCCACAAACACAAAGGTACAGCCGGCCGCACCGTAAACACCGGTTACAATGGCTGTTGTAAATACCAATGGAATGAAACCGATCGCCCTTGCCAGTGCTGTCAGCGCCGCATTGGTATACTCTCCCTCTGCCAAAAGGGCCAGGGAAGCCGGGTCGCCTGCAATCATGGACATACTTGTTCCGGCTGCGATCAGACCACCCATCACCGCAAGGATAAGCCAGTTCTTGCGGATACGTGAAACATTTCCCTCAAACCCCAGGGTGAGTGCTTCATTATTCTTCTCTGTTCCTTTTTTCTGCGCCGCGTAGAAGATCATCAGCAGCATACCTGCCAGCATTGCCATACCTTCTGCATTCAGCGCCACCGATTTGCTGCTGATGGTAAACACGCCAAACTTTTTAATCAGATAATAGATCAGTACGGTTGCCAGTCCCGTGATCATGCCTTTTTTGAAACCATGCTGATATGCAACTCCCACTGCCGGGAACACTGCAAATCCGACCGTCACATAACCTGAAACACTGCCCAGATCATTGGTAAAGTTGTAGGGCATCATGGAAAACAGGTTTACGATAAACTCAAGTCCTGCAAGGATCGCAAGCCCGTACACCGCGCCAATGGCTGCTGACAGGACCATACCGGTCTTTGTATCGGGACAGAACGATCCGATCATATCCGTTGTCAGCAGGAGACAGTGGATCAATATGATGCTGGCTGCAATGGATGTGGGGATACCAAATCCGATCACCAGCCCGAAGCTGATGGCAAAGCTCATGGCCGCCAGTTCTTTTCTTGAGATTTCCTTATTAAAATACTGGCCCACAATGGGTCTGAATCCATCGTTAAATACGGCAATACCCTGATTTGATAAAACGGATGCAAGCGCTCCGATCAAAGCAATCACTATATATTTCATAATGTCCCCTCTTCTTTCTTAACCATTGCGTTTAACAGTACCGGCACAACAGCATCCTTGTGCTGTGCAGTGAAGCCAAAGGCAACCTTCCCGTCCCTTACCTCAGCTTCGATCTCCTCATCGCTTCTGATCTGGCCTGGCATGGATACGGTGGCACACTTGGCCTTCCCAAGAATGGCCAGCGCCATGGCAAGGGCACCGCCGCCCCCGGTATTACATGCTCCCACATAATAATCATACTGTCCTGTCTTCATACCCATGGTTGCATCCAGATCACCTTTTACAGTTACCACAGCCTTTTCACCCAGCTGTTTTTCGATCAGGGAAGCAATCTCTTCCTTATCGATCTGTCCTCCTACAACAATCTTCATCATCATTTACCCTCCTATTCTTGTGTCTCACTCATTTCCTTCACCTCTGCATCACCGGCTTAAGAGATTGCATAAATGAACGGAAAGAAAGTCTCTTTCTGTTTCCGGGAATTGAATATCGGTATATAAAAGCATCTCATCCCTCAGCTTCACCGCGTCCTCAAACACCGGTTCCAGCTTTACTGCCTCAAATATAGCCGCGTCCATGGGATTTTCCTCTGTTCCCTCCTCTGCCCGTTTACCTGCCATGGCCAGGTGTGTAAAAAACATCTCCGCCCTGTCCTGGAGAACATCCGGTTTCTGTTCCAGGACCATATCGATCATCTGCCTTGTATATGCTGCAACTTTCTGGCTGATCACCTGGTTGTCTTCCAGAATTGACACCCTGAAGTACAGTGTTTCTTTTAAATCCATCTTTCTTCCACCCTCCAATATACATTTTTTTGTACTTTACGTCATATATGAAAGAGCGTCAGCGGCGCTCTTTTATATTCACCAAAACACTCGCAGTGAAATGCTAGAAATAGGGCTGCCTGATACCTTCCCTTACCTCTCCCAGAATCTTTAAAGTCATCTCCACACTGATATTCTTTCTCAGCAGTTCGGCCAGGTAATCATTCCCTTTTCTGATCACCATCACCGCGGTGGAGAACAGGTTATTATATTCATTCTCTGCCAGGAATACGATCTTCAGATCATCCAGGCGGTGATTCTCGATCATATCATCATAGTTCCACACGCCTGCGTCAATGGTCCCGTCCAAAAGCGCGGAGATCGTCTGCTGGGTTCTCAGATTCACCAGCCGGACCTTCTTATTCTTAGTCAGGTTCTGTGTGATCTTGCTCTGGTCCAGGGAATCCTCGTCATAGGCCACCTTCATGCCGTCCATGATCCCCTCGGCAGACTTGTCCCTGAGCAAAAGAATGTGCTTTGACAGGAAACTGCCCGCCCCAAAGTTCATCAGGCACTCGATCTCCCTTCCACAGGAGATGGCATGTTCCGCTGCATACTGGGATACCACTGCAAACTGGTATGTGCCTGATTCCACCATCTGGATCCTGCCTACCGCCCCTCTTGCATACGCCATGTTAAACTTAAGGCGCTTAAACTGTTCATAGATGGCTGTGGCAAACCCTTCATAGGTCTGGGAATAGGGAAGGGGCATAATGCCCATGATCTCCCTCTGCAGACAGCTTTCCTGAAGCTTTATGTAGTCAAGGGCCTCAATGTACGTTCCCTGATGTCCGTGATGGGCCAGAGTGACAGCGCCCATGTCCTTCAGGTAGTTAAAGGCATTCTGCATGGTTCCCCTGGACACCTGAAATTCCTCCTGGTAATAGGAAATAGGGGCAATGCGGTCTCCCACATCCTTGGACAGCAGATCCATAGCCAGCTTGCTGATGGTAACACCCTTTTTCTGATATAAAACCTGATTGGCATCCTGCTTCATAAACCTTCCACCCCTTTGGCACAAACCAATGTTCAAAATTTTGTACCTTTTATGGATTTATCATAACATTCCTGCTTTGTGTTGTCAAGTATAAACTTACCCTAAGAGACCAAGTGCACACACGCACCCTGTACGCTGAGGATATGGATCCGCAAAAAACTCCCCGCCCCATATTTTTATGGAATATAGACAAGGAGTTGGTATTTTTGTCCAAATAATCTTAGGTGTTTAAAAGAAGGGCATCGATAATCCCCTGCGGGGTCTTTTCCTTTACCTGCAATGTCAGTTCCGGTTCATTAATATGCTCCAGATAATGCGCATCCGAATTACTGATAATACGGCAGTGGTCCAGATACGGATGGTCCTGTTTCAGCTGGTGCAGCTTTTTCAGGTCCTTTACCTCAGCTGTGGTAAACTTGCTGTCCGGAGGAATAAAACCCAGGTTTGCGATCAGACTGTTGGCCGTCTTATCCACATGCGCCGGGAACATCACGCCGCCATAGGACCGGACCAGTTCCCACAGGCCGTCAAAGGAGATCTCCGTTGCATTGATCAGCAGGTTGGGTTCAGTGCCCCATACGTGGTCCTGGTCATCATAGATCTGCTGTTTTCCAAAAATAGTTTCATTATTGGGGAACTTGATCAGCTTTGCGTACACATAGGCATCAAAATCCAGGGCTGACTCCAGCGAAGGAAACAGGCACACTGCGTGGACCTCCTCCGAGGTGTTGATCTCCATCCCCGGCACTGCAAGGATCCCGTACTCAGCCGCGGCAGCCAGAAAAGCAGGGCAGTTGCGGCAGGTATTATGGTCGGTGAGGGCAATGGCCTCCAGTCCCTTAAGGGCCGCCATACCCGCAATATTGGCAGGGGTCATATCATCATCCCCGCAGGGTGACAGACAGGAATGGATATGGAGGTCATAGGCCAGGTTCATCCCTGCAGCAGCCCATGTATCTTAAGGGCTGCCTCAAATATGGGCATCTCTGTGGACAGAACCGTGATTTCCTGGTCCACCGCCTTCTTTTTGGCCACCTCATCCAGGACCGCACCCTCTGCCAGGATCACACAGGCCGCATCGGTCAGCGCAGCCACGGCCAGCGTATTCATGTTGCCCATCACCGTCACCCAGGCGCAGCCGGAAGGCGCCCGGCCCATGGCAATGCTTAAAAGATCGCAGCAGAACGGGGTGGTGATCTCCCGGTCCAGCCCATCCCCCTTGTTTACCACATCAAATAATCCCTTATCAATCAGTCCCTGTACTGTCACAGTTCCTCCTCCTCTTCATCCTTCTTATCCAGCAGCGACATCTCATCGGAAATCCTCTGTATATACTCCTTGAGAATACGCAGAGTCTCCTGCCCGCCTTTGTCTCCATTGTGCAGGTCATCTGCCAGTACCGACACCTCCTCAGACAGCTTGTGAAGGTTTTCACGCAAGTAGTAAACGCAGTCGGTCTCATTTGCATTTCCCCTTACAATGTCCTCAGCCAGCGCCTTGCAGGTGGGTGCCCCGCAGGAACCGCAGTCCAGTCCCGGGAACTTCTTCATCAGACGCTCCACCTGGTTCAGCCTGGAAAAACTCTCCATCATGTTGTTGCCCAGGTTAAAGACAGGCTCGTACTCCACACCTGTGGTCCATTTGATCAGGCGCTCCTCGCTGTCATGCATATGGCTTCTGGCCACGGGCATATATTTGCGCAGGCGTTTCAGCTTTACCTCAGCCACATAGGGATTCTCAACCGTCAGTACCCCGCCCACGCAGCCGCCGTTACAGGCGTTCAGCTCCACAAACCGCAGGTTGGTGAACTTCTGGTCCTCCATGTCCTCCAGCACCCGTATCACATTCTCTATTCCGTCCGCTGCCAGGTAATTCTCAGTAAACAGGCCGCTGGCCTCTCCCCCGCTGTGTCCCCAGCTGATACCGATCTTGCCCGAGGTGCCGATAACAGGGTAATCCTCCGCCACCACGGCCTTCATGCAGGCCAGCAGCTTGGGATACACATCCTTGATGGCCAGCACATGGTCCACCTGGCTTTTCTCCGTTCCAAGGGGCGCCTTCACATAGGTCACCTTGGAGGGACACGGGGAAATGAACATGATTCCAATCTTCTCCCTTGGAAGCCCTGTATCCTTCATGGCCTTTTCCGCAGCCAGAATGGCAGCCACCTCCACCGGAGGGTTCAGGGGCAGCAGGTGGGGGATCAGGTTTGGAAACCGTACCCGGATGAGACGAACCACAGAAGGACAAGCCGTGCTGATAAAAGGCAGCTGCTCCTCATGGTCCGATATGTACTGCCTGGTGGCCTCGCTTACCAGCTCCGCTGCGGCGCTGACCTCAAACACATCGTCAAAGCCCATGCGCACCAGGGCGTTGAGCACAATATTCACATCATCCAGATTATTAAACTGGCTGTACAGGGACGGAGCCGGAAGGGCCACCGTGTATTCGTACTGCTTCATCACATCCATCTTATCATAGGTAGCATGCTTGGCGTGATGGGGACAGACCCTGATACACTCACCGCAGTCAATACAGAACTTGTTATTGATGCTGGCCTTACCGCCCCGCACGCGTATGGCCTCTGTGGGGCAGCGCTTGATGCAGTTGATGCATCCCTTGCACAGGGACTCATCCAGCCTCACAGAATGATAAAATTTATCCATATCAAAACGCTCCCTTGCTTCTATCTTTCCTTATATCTTCACCGTCATGGTGATGGTGGTTCCCTCTCCCAGTTTGGTGTCGATCTCCATGTTATCTGAATATTTCTTCATGTTGGGAAGGCCCATGCCCGCACCAAAGCCCAGGGACCGGATCTCATCCGGAGCAGTGGAATAACCGGCCTGCATGGCCAGCTCCACATCCGGGATGCCGGGCCCCACGTCCGCCAGTATCATCTTGATCTGCTGCGGTGTGATCTCCACCGTGATCAGCCCCCCGCTGGCATGGATCACCATGTTGATCTCACCCTCATACATAGCAATGGCCACCTTTCGGATAGCCTCAGGGTCAACACCCATCTGCTTTAATTTCCGTTTCACATCACTGCTTGCCTCACCTGCCCTGGTAAAGTCATCAGCTGATATGTCATATGTTAAAACAATTGCGTCCTCCATAATCGGTTCCCTTCGTTCATTTTAATTTAGATTGCACCGCTGTGCAGGCCGGCCTCATAGAGCATTCCGCAGGCTGAAAACATACGGTGCCCCGTGGCCATGACGATCAGATCACGCTCCCTTGCCATCTCAAGCATTGACTCATCCGGCTTCTTGCCTCTCACAAATATCAAACATACAATGTCTAACATCTCCGCTGTCCTGATCACCTGGGGATTACATAATCCTGTGAGCAGGATGGAATGGTCCTTGGAAAATGCCAGCACATCGCTCATCATATCCGAACCGCAGGCTGACTTCACTTCCCTGTCCAGAAATTCTTCCCCCACCAGTACCCTGGCGCCTAAAATGTCCCTTGCATCCCTTACCGTCATACCCTGTCTCTCCTCATTAAAAATTTAATGTTCCACGCCCGGAGTGCGTTTGATCCCCACTCACATGGGCTGATGGTTACGTTTTCGGTTTTTTCATTGAGAAAGTACTTACATATTTGATTTTATTAGCCAAAAGCAATTGTACACAATTTAATACAATATAGCATACCATCCATTTTGTTGATTTTCAATACATTTCCGGTTTTTCACATGTTTTTCATCGTTAGAATTTTCACATTAAAGGTAGATTTTTTCAGGGTTTCATGATAAAATATTGATACATTGCACAATGTACAACTAGTGAGGAGGTAATAAAAAGATGGCTTGCAAAAAACAAACCGTTCCCTTTGCGGGGACACCTGAGCAGGAGGCTGAACTGAAAGCAGTGATAGCCGAGCTTAAGGACCAGCCTGGCGCGCTGATGCCGGTAATGCAGAAGGCCCAGGACATTTATGGTTATCTTCCTATCGAAGTGCAGACCATGATATCTGACGAAATGGGTATTCCGCTGGAAAAAGTCTACGGAGTATCCACATTTTATGCCCAGTTTGCGTTACAACCAAAGGGCAAGTACAAGGTATCTGTCTGTCTCGGTACGGCATGTTACGTTAAAGGTTCCGGTGACATCTTCAACAAACTGGAAGAATTGCTGGGCATCACCAATGGTGAATGTACAGCAGATGGCAAATTCTCCCTGGATTCCTGTCGATGTGTCGGTGCCTGCGGACTTGCTCCCGTCATGATGATCAACGGCGAGGTATACGGAAGACTTACGGTTGACGATATACCCGGCATCTTAGCGAAGTACAATTAAGCCTATGATGACAGAGATTTCCCTGAATGTACTGGATGTATCGGAGAATTCCACACGGGCAGGCGCCTCTCTGGTTTCCATTTCCGTGACAGCTGACACGGTCCATGACAAGCTGACCATTGTCATAGCGGATGACGGCTGCGGGATGACGGCTGAACAGGTTGCCCATGTAACGGATCCTTTCTTTACCACCAGGACCACAAGAAAAGTAGGACTTGGGATTCCATTTTTCAAATATGCCGCAGAAAGTACTGGCGGCAGCTTCCATATTGAATCGGAACCAGGTAAGGGAACCACCGTGAAAGCAGTCTTCGGACTGTCCCACATTGACAGGATGCCCCTTGGCGACATGAACGCCACTATACACAATCTGATCGTGTATCATCCTGACACGGACTTCGTCTATACATACGCGTATAATGATACATCATTCACACTGGATACCCGGGAAATGCGGGAGATTCTTGGCGGGATCCCCTTAAACAGCCCGGAGATATCTGCTTACATAATGGAATTTCTGAGGGAGAATCAACAGGAAACGGACGGAGGCGCCCAGCTTTAAGCCGGACACCCGTTCATAACAAGGTAAGTGCTCAAAATCAAGGAGGATAATCGCATGAAAACTCTTGCTGAATTACAGGCAATCAGAGAGAAAATGCAGAGCCAGGTTAACCTGCGTGCTGAGGATCACAGCCATACACGTGTGGTAGTAGGCATGGCTACCTGCGGTATCGCAGCAGGCGCAAGACCGGTTCTGAATACACTGGCACAGGAAGTTCAGTCCAGAGGACTGACTAATAAGATTTCCGTCACACAGACAGGCTGTATCGGCTTATGCCAGTATGAGCCCATCGTGGAAGTGATGGAGCCAGGCAAAGAAAAAGTTACATATGTTAAAATGAACCCTGACAAGGCCCTTGAGGTGATGGAGCGCCACTTAATCGGTGGACATCCGGTTGAGAAGTACACCATGGGCGCTGCAGGTCTTAAATAATAAAGGAGGAAAGTACCATGTATCGTTCACACGTGTTAGTCTGCGGTGGTACCGGCTGTACTTCCTCTGGAAGTCCAAAGATCATGGAAGCCCTGCAGAATGAAATTAAAAAACAGGGACTGGAGGAAGAAGTGGCAGTGGTTGAAACAGGTTGCCACGGTCTTTGCGCCTTAGGTCCCATTATGATCGTATATCCGGATGCCACCTTCTATTCCATGGTCCAGCCGGAAGACATTCCCGAGATCGTTGCCGAGCACCTGTTAAAGGGCCGTGTGGTAACACGCCTCCTTTACCAGGAGACCATCAGCCCAAGCGGCGGCATCAAGGCTTTAAGCGACACTGATTTCTATAAGAAACAGCACCGCATTGCCCTGCGCAACTGTGGTGTTATCAACCCTGAGAATATCGAGGAGTACATCGGCACCGGCGGATACCAGGCCCTTGGCAAGGTTTTAACAGAGATGACCCCGGATGATGTGATCCAGACCCTGCTTGACGCAGGTCTTCGCGGCCGCGGCGGCGCAGGCTTCCCCACAGGATTAAAGTGGAAACTGTGTAAGCAGAATGATGCGGACCAGAAGTATGTCTGTTGTAACGCGGACGAGGGCGATCCAGGCGCATTCATGGACCGTTCCGTTCTGGAAGGCGATCCCCATGCACTGCTTGAGGCCATGGCCATTGCAGGCTATGCCATCGGATCCAACCAGGGTTATGTCTATGTGCGTGCCGAGTACCCCATCGCCGTGGAGCGTTTGAAGATTGCCATCAACCAGGCCCGTGAGATGGAACTCCTTGGCAAGAACATTTTCGGAACCGGATTTGATTTTGATGTGGACATCCGTCTGGGCGCAGGAGCATTTGTCTGCGGCGAGGAAACCGCTCTTATGACCTCCATCGAGGGCAAGCGCGGCGAACCAAGGCCAAGACCTCCCTTCCCTGCACAGAAGGGTCTGTTCGGCAAGCCAAGTATCTTAAACAACGTTGAGACTTACGCAAACATTCCTCAGATCATCCTCAATGGACCTGAGTGGTTTGCTTCCATGGGCACCGAGAAATCAAAAGGCACCAAAGTATTTGCCCTGGGCGGCAAGATCAACAACACCGGTCTTGTGGAAGTTCCCATGGGAACCACACTGCGCACCGTTATTGACGAGATCGGCGGCGGCATTCCAAACGGCAAGAAGTTCAAGGCAGCACAGACCGGCGGACCTTCCGGCGGATGTATCCCTGCTGAGCACTTCGATATCCCTATTGACTATGATAACCTGCTCTCCATCGGCTCCATGATGGGTTCCGGCGGACTCATTGTCATGGATGAGGATGACTGTATGGTGGATATCGCCAAGTTCTTCCTGGAATTTACCGTGGAAGAATCCTGCGGCAAGTGTACTGCCTGCCGTATCGGCACCAAGCGTATGCTGGAGATTCTGGAAAAGATCACCAAGGGAACAGCCGAGATGGCCGACCTGGACAAACTGGAAGAACTCTGCCACTACGTAAAAGCCAACTCCCTGTGTGGTCTGGGCCAGACCGCTCCCAACCCTGTACTGTCCACCCTTCATTTCTTCCGTGACGAGTACGAGGCACATATCAAGGAAAAACGCTGTCCGGCCGGAGTATGTAAGGCTCTTCTGTCTTATGTCATTGACCGCGACAAGTGCCGTGGATGTACCCTGTGCGCACGTACCTGTCCTGCAGGTGCAATTGTCGGAAGCGTTAAGAATCCGCACGTCATTGACCTTAACAAGTGTATCAAGTGCGGCGCTTGTATGGAGAAATGTAAGTTCGGCGCAATCTACAAGAAATAATAAGGGAGGGAATAGACGATGGAGACAATTAATCTTAAAATCAACGGCATTGCAGTCACCGCTCCCAAGGGTACCACTATCCTGGAGGCAGCAAGACTGGCACATATCGAGATCCCTACTCTGTGTTTCTTAAAAGAGATCAACGAAATCGGTGCCTGCCGTATCTGTATTGTAGAATTAAAGAATGGAAAACTGGTAACTTCCTGTGTGTATCCTGTTGAGGAAGGCATGGAAGTATTCACCAATACACCAAAGGTTCTGGATTCCAGAAAGAAGACACTTCAGCTTCTGTTATCCAACCACAACCGCTCCTGCTTGTCCTGTGTCCGCAGCGGGCACTGCGAGCTTCAGGAACTGGCTCATGAGCTGGGTGTTGAGGACGAGGCTTATTATGACGGGGAAAAGACGCCGTCTGAGATCGACTACTCCGCTGCCCACATGATCCGCGACAACAGCAAATGTATCCTGTGCCGCCGCTGTGTGGCTGTATGTGATAACATACAGGGTATTGGCGTGATCGGCGCTAACCATCGCGGGTTTGCAACTGATATCGGCTCCGCCTTTGAGATGGGTCTGGGAGAAACCTCCTGTGTATCCTGCGGACAGTGTATTGCCGTATGTCCTACCGGAGCTCTGACTGAGAAAGATTACACCGGTGACGTATTTGCAGCCATTGCAGATCCCGCCAAACATGTCATTGTGCAGACAGCTCCTGCCGTACGTGCGGGACTGGGCGAGGAATTCGGACTGCCCATCGGCACGGACGTGGAGGGCAAGATGGCAGCTGCACTGCGCCGTCTTGGCTTTGACAAGGTATTTGACACCAACTTCTCCGCTGACCTGACCATTATGGAAGAGGCCCATGAATTCCTGGACCGCGTACAGAACGGCGGCGTGCTTCCTCTTATTACCTCCTGTTCACCGGGCTGGGTTAAATACTGTGAGCACTACTTCCCGGATATGACCGAGAACCTTTCTTCCTGCAAGTCTCCTCAGCAGATGTTTGGCGCCATTGCCAAATCCTACTATGCTGAGAAGGCAGGCATTGACCCCAAAAATATCGTAAGTGTCAGTGTAATGCCATGTACTGCCAAGAAGTTTGAGATCGGCCGTGACGACCAGGATGCCAACGGCGTACCGGATGTGGACATTTCCATTACCACCAGGGAGCTGGCGCGCATGATCAAGAAGTCCGGCATCAGGTTCTTAGACCTTCCGGACGAGAAGTTTGACGACCCATTGGGCCTTGGCACCGGCGCTGCCGTTATCTTTGGCGCAACCGGCGGCGTTATGGAGGCGGCACTGAGGACCGCTGTGGAAACACTGACCGGCGAAGAACTGCCCAAACTGGATTTCGAGGAAGTCCGCGGTACAAAGGGAATCAAGGAAGCTACCTACAACGTAGCCGGTATGGATGTAAAGGTTGCCGTGGCCTCCGGCCTTGGCAATGCAAAAGAACTGCTTGAAAAGGTGAAATCCGGCGAAGCCGATTATCACTTTATTGAGATCATGGGATGCCCCGGCGGCTGTGTCAACGGCGGCGGACAGCCCCAGCAGCCGGGATATGTGCGCAACACCACTGATATCCGCGGCCTGCGCGCAAAGGTTCTCTACAATATTGATTCCGCTAACCCAATCCGTAAGTCCCATGAGAATCCTGCCATTAAGGAACTCTACTCAACTTACCTGGGCGAGCCTGGAAGCGAGAGGGCCCATCACCTGCTCCACACCACTTATGTAAAGAGGACCATCAATAAAAAGATCGTCAATGAAAAGCCCAATATTGCCATTGAGGTTGGGGATTACTAAGGTTTTTTGCAAGCATTTTTATATACAAAACAGCGGACTGCAGGCTTGCCCCTGCATCCGCTGTTTTGCTTTGTCTTCTATTTTATCCTCTATTCTATGTCCTCTGTTTATTTGACCAGCTGGTTATATTTCCCTCGCCTCACATAGTGGGTGTGGAGCAGATGGTGGGACAAATGCCCGTTGGGCTCTCCCAGGTACTCGTTATAGAGCTTCATCAGATCCGGGTTCTCATGGGATTTGCGCAGCACCTTGCGTTCATCCTCGCTGTAAAGGGCCTTTGAACGCTTTTCACGGTAATTTTCCTCCGTACAGCGCGGCTGTCCTCCGCCGTTGATACATCCTCCCGGGCATCCCATGACTTCGATAAAGTGATAGGGCGAAGTACCTGCCGCCACTTCCTCCATAAGCTTGGAAGCTCCCTCCAGACCGCTGGTCACAGCCACATTTACCGTTACCCCGTTCAGGTGCCCATAGACGGGAAGAGGTTCTTCTATGGTAATGGATGCTGTTTTTACCTGGTCCAGACCTACAATAGGTGTCACATGCAGCTTTTCAAAGGGCAGTTCCCTGCCTGTCACCACTTCATATACGGTGCGCAGCGCTGCCTCCATAACGCCGCCGGTCACACCGAAAATGTCGGCGGCTCCTGTTCCCAGCCCCAGTGGGGAATCAAACTCACCTTCCGGCAGATTCACAAAATCCAATCCCGCCTTTTTGATCATCCTGGCCAGTTCCCTGGTGGTCAGGACCGCATCCACATCACGGCGTCCGTCCACTTCCATCTCCGGGCGCTGGATCTCATATTTTTTTGCCGTACAGGGCATCACGGATACAACGAACATGTCCTTGGGATCCGTGCCGGTGCGCTCTGCATAAAATGACTTTACAACCGCTCCCAGCATGGTGTGGGGACTCTTACAGGTAGACAGGTGGTCCAGCTCCTCCGGGAACTGGTGTTCAATGTGTTTGATCCAGCCCGGGGAACAGCTGGTGATCATGGGAAGGGCAGTTGGCCCCTCCTTGTTGTCATCCCCCTTCAGCACTGCGTTAAGGCGTCCCAGCAGCTCCGTTCCCTCCTCCAGGATGGTCAGGTCAGCTGAAAACAAAGTGTCGAACACGTCATCAAATCCGATCTCATGGAGAGCCGTGGCCATTTTACCGGTGACAGGTGTTCCCACAGGAAGGCCGAACTCCTCTCCCAGGGCAGCACGCACAGCCGGGGCCACCTGGACCACCACGCGCTTGCCGGGATCAGCAAGCGCCCGCCATACCGGGGTAAGGCCGTCCGTTTCCTTCAGCGCTCCCGTGGGACAGACCACCGTACACTGGCCGCACATGGCACAGGCCGTGGAATTGAGAGGAAGGCCCATAGCCGGGCTGACCACTGTGTCAAATCCCCTGTTCTGCGCCTGGATCGCTCCCACCTTCTGGATCTCCTTACAGACAGTCACACAGCGGCGGCACAGGATACATTTGCTGGTATCCCTTGTGATGGACGGGGAAATGTCCACCAGGGGTTTTGTCATTGCCCCCTCAAAACGGCTCTCTGTCACTCCCAGCTCATATCCCAGGTCCTGAAGTTCACAGTTGGTATTGCGCCCGCAGTTTAGGCAGTCCTTGGGATGGTTGGAGAGAAGCAGTTCATAGAGCACCTTTCTGGCCTCCAGCACTTTAGGCGAATGGGTCCTGATAACCATCCCCTCCCGCACCTTTGCCATACAGGATGCCTGCAGGTTCCTCATGCCTTCCACTTCCACCACGCAGATACGGCAGGAACCGTACTGGTGAACGTTCTTCATATGGCAGAGACTGGGAACCTTGATACCCACGGACTCTGCTGCTTCCATAATGGTAGAGCCCTCCGCTGCCTCCACCGGTTTTCCGTTGATTGTTATATGTATCATACGATTATCTCCTCCTTGTTACGATCAGTTGGCATCCCGTCTATCTGCGGTCACAGTGCAGACATCTCAGCGCCTCGCCCATGGCATCCAGTTTATGGAACCCGCAGTTTACTTCCATGAAGTTGTCTTTTCTCTCCTCCGGAGACAGGCATCTGGTCTGGAACCGGTTATGAGGTTCATTTACTTCTATATCGATCTCGGGAATGGTAAACTGCTCACCCTGATTCAGTTCGCCCTGTCCGCCCAGGTACTGGTCGATCTTCACAGCCGCCTTTTTACCGTCCGCAATGGCTTGGATCACCACATTGGCTCCCCAGGGGCTCACATCGCCTCCTGCAAATACGCCTTCCTCGCCGGTCGCTCCGGTGAAACGGTCAATGGCCAGCTTTCCGTTCTTCTTCACTTCCACATTGGTGGTCCTGTATGCCTGATGGTCCACATCCTGGTTAATGGCCGTCACCACGCCATCGCACTCCAGGAAGAAATCAGAATCCGGGATATGCGCCGTGCGTCTGCGTCCGTCACTGCCGTAATCCGTCTCCTTTCTGCGTACCAGGTGAATACCGGTCACCTTTTTGTCCGCTCCCAGGAATTCCACAGGAGATGCCATGGTGATGATCTTCACACCCTCTTCCCTGGCCTCCACGATCTCCTCCCCGCCTGCGGGCATTTCCTTCTCAGATCTGCGGTAGATAACGGTTACCTCTGATGCACCCAGACGGACCGCGGTCCTGGCCACATCCATGGCCGTGCTTCCGCCGCCGATCACCACCAGCTTATTAGGAACGCTCATATCCTGTTTCAGTCCGATCCGCTTAAGGAATCCAAGGCCGCTTTCCACGCCCTTTAAGTCCTCTCCCGGCACATCCAGCAGCCTGGAAACCTGGGTTCCTGCCGCGATATAGATTGCATCGGACTGCTTTTTCATATCTTCAAAGGAGATATCCGTACCAACCTTTGTGTTCAGGTGGATTTTCACACCGCTCATCTCAATGGCGCGGATCTCTTTCTGGAGCACTGCCTTGGGAAGTCGGTATTCAGGGATTCCCCAGTAGAGCACGCCTCCTGCCACGGATTCCGCCTCATATACATGGACCTCATGCCCCATATTAGCCAGAAAATATGCACAGGAGAGACCGGAAGGGCCTGCTCCGATAATGGATATGCGTAATCCGGTGGCGGGCCTTGGCTCAATCATAGGAATGGCATACTCATCCCGCAGGGCATAATCCCCGATAAACCGTTTCACGGAACAGATGGACAGCGCCTCATCTACCTGGGAACGGCGGCAGTGGTCCTCACATGGATGGGTACATACACGTCCGCACACTGCGGGGAAGGGGTTATCCTGGCGGATCAGGCGGTAAGCATCCTCGATCCTTCCGGCTGCCAGCATGGACATATAGCCGGGTATAAATACATTGGCAGGGCAGGCGTTGCGGCAGGGCGATGACTGAAGTTCCGCGCATACACCAGCGGTACAGTGTTTTTCGTAAATATGGGACTCATATTCACTTCGGAAATATTTAAGGGTGGAGAGCACCGGGTTGGGGGCTGTCTGGCCCAGGCCGCACATGGCCGTCTGCTTGATGGTTTCTGCCAGTTCCTCCAAAAGCTCCAGGTCTCCCGGTTCTCCCTTGCCCTCTGTAATGCGCTCCAGGATCTCCAGCATCCGCCTGGTGCCATTACGGCAGGGGAGGCATTTTCCGCAGGACTCGTCACAGATAAAGTCCATAAAATACCTGGCCGTATCCACCATACAGGTGTCCTCATTCATGACGATCAGTCCGCCGGAACCCATGATGGCCCCCAATTTGGACAGGGATTCATAGTCCACTGAGGTATTCAGGTGTTCTTTGGTCAGGCATCCTCCGGAAGGCCCGCCGGACTGGATGGCCTTAAACTTCTTGCCGCCAATGATCCCGCCGCCGATCTTATAAATAATGTCACCCAGCACGGTTCCCATGGGAACCTCGATAATACCCGCATTGACAATATCTCCTGCCAGGGCAAACACCTTTGTACCAGCGCTTTTCTCAGTGCCGATCCCATGGTACCACCCGGAACCGTTGAGGATAATGGGGGCCACATTGGCCAGCGTCTCCACGTTATTGATGATGGTGGGACTTTCAAACAGACCCTTTTCAAAGGGGAAGGGCGGTTTCTGCCTGGGCTCGCCTCTCCTGCCCTCGATGGATGCCAGGAGGGAAGTCTCCTCGCCGCAGACAAACGCTCCTGCACCGATACGGATCTCCAGGTCAAAGGAGAAATCGCTGCCAAATATATGCTCACCCAGAATTCCGGCTTTCCTGGCCTGGTCAATGGCATTGCCAAGGCGTTCCACCGCGATCGGGTACTCGGCACGGACATATACATATCCTTTGGAGGCCCCGATGGCGTATCCGCCCAGCATCATGCCTTCAATAATGCTGTGGGGATCTCCTTCCAGAATACTTCTGTCCATAAATGCTCCGGGATCGCCCTCGTCCGCATTACAGACCATGAATTTCCGGCCGTCCTCAGAAACAGCCTTAAGCCCTGCTTCCCACTTTACACCGGTTGGGAAACCAGCTCCGCCTCTGCCCCGAAGCCCCGAGGCCTTCATCTCATCCACCACTTCCTGGGGTGTCATGCCGGACAGCGCCTTGGCCATTGCAGCATATCCATCTCTGGATATGTATGCTTCCAGGGAAGCATATTCCATATGACCGCAGTTTCTCAGGGCGATGCGCACCTGGCCCTGGAAAAACTCTATATCCTCCATCTTTGGAACGTAGTTCCCCGATTCCTCGTCAAAATATGTAAATTCCTCACAGATCTCATCCTTCAGAAGATGCCTAGCAACCACCTGCTCTGCTTTTTCCGGATTCATCTTTGTATAGAAAATGCCTTCCGGTTCCACCAGGATCACAGGTCCCATGGCGCAAGTGCCCATACATCCGGTCACTGTCACCTTCACTTCATGGGACAAGTGATATGCATCCACCGCCTTGACCAGTGCATCCCTTACTTCCCCGCAGTTGGAGGAAATGCAGCCCGCGCCTCCGCATACCAGCACCTGGCGTCTGTAAGACAGCTGATGCCTGAGATATTCTTCTTTTATTCTTAACAGATCTTCCTGCTTTCTCACTTCCATCACTGCTCTCCCTCCTCTTCATAGTAACGTTCCAGGATCTGCTCCAGTTTGTCGGGGTTTACCTGCTTGTAAACCTGGTCGTCAATGGACATGGCCGGTGCCAGACCACAGGCTCCGATACAGCGCGCCACCTCAAAGGTGAACTTCCTGTCGGCCGTTGTCTCTCCGATCTCCACATCCAGCAGATCCTTTATCCGTTCCACGATTTTTTTGCCGCCCCGCACGTAACAGGCGGTTCCCAGACAGACACGTATGGTGTGCTCTCCTCTGGGCTGTGTGGAGAAGAAAGAGTAGAATGTCACTACTCCCGATACCTCTGCCAGCGGAACGTCCAGCGCGTCCGCAATCACCTTCTGTACTTCCAAAGGCAGATACCCATAAATTCCCTGCGCCATATGAAGGACCTGGATCAGGCTTCCTTCCTTGCCCTTGTACTCTGCCGCCAGTTCACCAATCCGTTTTAACAGCGCTTCCTCACTGTGGTCACAGCAGCATGTATGCGTGTTTTCACCCATAACTTTACCTCCTCACTTTTCCACGATCCATTTGACCGTGGACCTTCCTTAGCCCGCTTTTGTTTTCCATTTGTTTAAGCGTTGCGTTGCTGGCCTGGCAAACGGCTGCAGTCCGTTTGACGGCTCCCTCATCGCAGGTTCTCCCGATCATTGGGAGAGTGTATTGTGAAAAATTATACAAAGTTAAGGCGGGAGCAACCTTATGGGTTGCTCCCGCCAAAATGTCCCTGTATAATCATTTCTGACTTTTTAAAAATCTCTCGCTTGCGGTGTAGCAAACGAACATTGCCAATTACAACTCTCATATCGCACCTCAATCCAATGAACTAATATGTAAACAATTCAATCTCCCTTAAAAACTGGTGTCCGCGCCCGTCATGCCCCGTGGCATCTTATGCCGGAAAGTTCCGCCGGAACGCCCTGCACATCCGGGAGACGTATGAACGTTGGTATGTCCTATCATCCTGTCCTTTGTATTGTGCCTAAAAATTTTTGGTATATCAAAATAATTTTGTATATATTTTATGGTAACATATAAAATTGTACTTGTCAATATACAATCTTTTTTATAACAATCTTTTTCACCGTTCCAATTCTCCATTTTTACCCGATTTTTTTCAGTCTATTCTAAATTTTTCCTGTCGATTTCTGTCGAATTTCTGAATAATATTTGCACCATTTCCAACATATGGTACAATAGCTTTAACAAAATCTTTATACTTTTTTATCAGAAAGGAGTCCTTATGTTTGATTTAGATTTTATCATCACTGCTTTGGGCTTTATTGTCCCCATCATTCTTGTTATCCTCATTATTACCCAGGGGTACGTAAAAGCTCCGCCGGACCACGCCTATATCATATCCGGCCTTCGCAAACAGCCCCGCGTGCTCATCGGCCGGGCAGGTATCAAGATACCTTTTTTTGAGCAGATGGATAAACTGTATCTGGGGCAGATCACCGTGGATATCAAAACGGATGAGTATATCCCTACCAACGACTTCATCAATGTTATGGTGGATGCGGTTGCCAAAGTAAGGGTTGCGGATGATGGTGAACGTATGAAGCTGGCCATGAGGAACTTCCTCAACAAGGAGCCTGCCAAGATCGCATCGGACCTTCAGGACTCCCTTCAGGGCAATATGCGTGAGATCATCGGCACACTTACCCTGCGGGCCATTAACACGGACCGTGATTCCTTCTCAGACCAGGTAATGATCAAGGCCTCCAAGGACATGGAAAAGCTGGGAATTGATATCCTCTCCTGTAACATCCAGAATGTAACGGATGAGCACGGACTGATCCAGGACCTTGGTATGGACAACACTTCCAAGATCCGTAAGGACGCATCCATTGCAAAAGCCGAAGCGGAAAGGGATATTGCCATTGCCCAGGCTGCGGCCGACAATGCAGCCAATGATGCCAGGGTGATCGCCGAGACGGAGATCGCCCAGAAGAACAATGAACTGGCCATCAAGAAAGCCGAACTTCAGAAAGCATCCGACACCAAGAAAGCGGAGGCGGACGCTGCTTACGAGATCCAGAAACAGGAACAGCAGAAAACGATCCAGACCGCCACGGTCAATGCACAGATTGCCAGGGCTGAGCGTGAGGCCGAACTGCGCAAGCAGGAGGTATTAGTCCAGCAGCAGGCGCTGGAGGCCGAGATCAACAAAAAGGCGGACGCTGACAGATATGCCATTGAGCAGGCTGCCGCGGCCGGACTGACCAAACGCCAGCGTGAGGCGGAGGCCAAGAAATACGAGCAGGAGCAGGAAGCACTGGCCAAAAAAGCCCAGGCCGATGCGGAACAGTATGAGCGCGAAAAGGATGCGGAAGCGCAAAAAGCCATTGCGGAAGCACAGAAGTATGCCATGGTCCAGGAGGCGGAAGGTATCCGGGCCAAGGGCGAAGCCGAGGCTACGGCCATCCGGGCCAAGGCATTGGCTGAGGCAGAAGGTATGGAGAAAAAGGCCGAGGCTTACCAGAAGTACAACAAGGCAGCCATGGCCGAGATGATGATCCAGGTGCTTCCTGAAATTGCAGGAAGAATTGCTGAACCCCTTTCACAGATCGACAAGATCACGATCATCGGAGGAGGCGGCAGCGACTCTGAAAGCGGTGTTGGCTCCATCGCCGGTAATGTCCCCGTTGTTATGGCAAAGCTGTTTGAGTCCATGAAAGAGACCACGGGCGTGGATCTGGCTGAGATCATGAAAGCCGATACATATGATGCCAAAGTGACACGCAATGTAAATCTTACCGGCGCCCCTGACATAGTGATCGGCGCAAATGGGGAGGCAAGTCCCAATCAGTCTGTTTAATTCCTATTTTGTCTACATATTGAGATGGTGCAGCCAGATTTCCGGCTGCACCATCTTCTTAATATCATCTTCATAATATCATTTTTTTAATACTATTTTTATTTTTACATATCCTTATCTGGCATCTCGGGATTCCTCATCCTGGACCACGGTCCATTCTCCGGATATCACTTCAATGTCATCAGATGCCTCCCTGTCCGTAATTCTTCCATCTTCCCCGGACACAGGTGCTCCGCCTCCTCTGTTATCCAGATTCGGATACTGATCCGGATTTTGTTCCATTCCTCCTTCCGGTCCTTGTTCCGGTCCTCTTTCCGGTTCTCCTTCCGAATCCTTCTCCTGCCCTTTATCCGGTTCCTTATCTCGCTGCACCATTGCTTCCTTCCAGCGTATGATCACCCTGAACAGGTCATCCTCCACCTCGATCTTCATGGTGCCGCCCTGGACCTCCACAAAACTTCTGGCAATGGCAAGCCCCAGGCCGGAGCCCTCTGTGTTGCGGGATGAGTCGCCCCGCACAAACCGCTCGGTCAGCTCCTCCGGCGATACATTCAGCTCCTTGGCCGATATATTGCGCATGGAGATATTAACATACCCATCCGGTTCCCGGGCGACCAGAATGTATGCCCTGGTTCCCGGCAGTCCGTACTTCGCAATGTTGACCAAAAGGTTTTCAAATATACGGTATGTCTTCTGGCTGTCCAGGTACAGAACCACACGTTCCTCGGGCAGGTTAAACCTGAACTCGATCCCGCTGGCCTCCATCTTATCCGACAGTTCAAAGCGGACCTGCTTCAAAAGACTGATAATATCCACATTTTCCGGGTGCAGGGTCACGGTGCCGCTGCTGGCCTTGCTCACTTCAAACAGGTCTTCGATCAGCACCTTCAGACGCATGGACTTCTGGTCCAACACCTGGATATAGGACCTGCGCTCCTCCTCAGTGACATTTTCCTGTTTTAAAAGGTTTACATAAGTGATAATGGCAGTGAGGGGCGTCTTTAAGTCGTGGGATACATTGGTGATCAGCTCGGATTTGGTCCGCTCGCTTTTTACCTCCTGTGCAACTGCCTTTTTTAAGCCCTCCTGGATTCTGCAAAGCTGTTCCTTAAAGGGATTAAATATACCCAGGTCTTCCTTGATCTCCACATCCAGGTTGCCCTCTGCGATCTCATTGATCCCATTTAGCAGCGTCCTGTATTTCACCTGCATCTCTCCCCAGTATTTCCTCAAAAGGATAAACAGCACAATGGAATAGATTACCAGAGCACCGATCCCCCAGAACCACAGACAAGAGATCAGGGTCAAAATCACGAAGTTTCCGATCACCGCCTTGCCGATGATCTTAGTGGACCGGCTCTCCCAGTCCGTCTCATTGAACACATTCAGGGCATTGCAGGCCCAGCGCTTGATAAAGCGCAGGAATCTTCCAAGCCAGGTGCGCTCCTTAAAGTAGCGCCACAACCCCAGGGAAAAGACCGCCCTGTAGCATGTGATCCCCCAATAGAACAGGCCATAAGCGATTCCCCAGAATACAAGGTTGATCACCACCACCATCACATCCGCGGACCATGGCAGGAATTCGGCTCTCAAAAGCTCCTGCTTCAAGGTTCCGGTCACGGTTGCGGACATAAGAGTACCGGGAATGCTTCCCTCTCCCATGATGCAGAGCCATCCCATCCCGATCAGGCTGAGAGGTTCAAAGCTCAGGCGGCACAGCGCGCTTTTGCCGATCTCCAGCTTCTTAACAGCCGGAAGGGCCAGGGCCATTACGGCCAGGATAAACATCATGCTGCCCACGACCGTATAGTATCCGCCTCCGTCAATGTATGATCTGCCATCAGTCTCCCAGTCATCTGCCAGACGCATGGCATTGTTAAATGTGTCAGGCACGCACCTGAACTGGATCTTAATATTCTTTGGACCGGAAAACCGCACATCGCTGTAGCGGTAGTCATCAGACAACCTTTGGGTCAGTGGATCGTAGAATTCAAAACGGTTCATTGCCTGAAGCAGTCTGGAGGCATCCTCATCCCCCCCTGCAAAGTCCACCACCTTAAGGCTTCCTGTTCCGGAAAACTCCACAGTGAATTTGAATTCCCTTGCCTGCTCGTTTAAAGGTGAGTCAAAGAACTGTTCCGGGCTGCTCACATTGCTCCTCTGGTACCGGTTGTTTTCATCCAGCACTGCGTAGAAAAGGGCTGAATTGTATTTCTGGAAATAGCGCTCCCAATCCCTGCCCACAGTGTCCATAAGTGTCTGGAGGCTTTGATAGTAGTCCAGATCATACTGGGAATCGTAATAATTGTAATCCGATACGATCCGGAGCTCTGTGTTATCCATGGAATCATCATACACATCGGAGCTGAGACGTTCTGCCGTCACACCGTACTCACCGGCAGATACGTTACCGGCAGATACGTCACCGGCGCCGTCTTCACTGCCATCTGCTCCTGACGCGCCCGGGCCTGCCCCATCCACTTCATCGGAAGTGCCGGTACTGCTCCCGGCCTGGCTGTACGTAACGCCGCGGTCATCTGTAAAACCATACTCCTCAGCCCTGGCCCTGCGGATCTTTTCCTCCAGGCCGGGAAGGAATGTCTGGGAATAGGTGAGCACCCGGCCCTCCTCTTCCTGCTTTTGCTGATGCCATATCTCGTAGCTGAAATTCATGACCTGGGTAGCCAGGCCGCTGTAATCATAATTCTGTTCCATCAGACGTGTCATTCTGTCTGAACTGTATTCCCCGGCCTTTGCCTTCATGTACGGGTAAAGGCCTATGGTTGCGGCCGATGCCGCCGCCACCGCCAGTATAATAAGCCACACGCCTAACTTATGGCTGTTTTTCAATTTTGTATCCAACTCCCCACACCACCTTTACATATTTGGGCTCCCTGGGGTTTACCTCAATTTTTTCCCTCAGGTTACGGATGTGTACCATGACCGTATCCGTATTGATGGCCCTTTCATTCCAGACCCGCTCATATATCTCCTCAGCGGGAAATACACGGCCCGGGTTCTGTATTAACAGCAACAGGATCTTAAACTCAATGGGCGTCACCTTCACACAGCTTCCATCCACCATAACCTCCACGGTCTCCTCATTGACCTCCAGTCCGCCCAGCCTGTGAATCTTAGGATTCTCAGCCTGTTTGGAATTCAGCCGGTCCATAAAACGGTGGTATCGCCTGAGCTGGGAATTTACCCTGGCCAGAAGTTCCATGGGAGTAAAGGGCTTTGTGATATAATCATCGGCGCCCATATTCAGTCCCAGTATCTTGTCAACTTCCTCTGATTTGGCAGACAGGAAAATAACCGGAAAATCATGTTTTTCCCTGAGCTTTGCGGTCATTGTGATCCCATCCATCCTGGGCATCATCACATCCACGATAGCCAGGTCGATCTCATTGTCCTCCAGCACCTTCAGCCCTTCTATTCCGTCTGCAGCCTGGAACACCACGTATCCCTGGCTTTTTAAAAATATTTCAACGCCTTCCCTTATCTCTTTGTCATCCTCTACCAGTAAAATCCGGTCCCCGCTCATGTCCATATCCTCCTTACGTATATTATCCTAACAGTCAATTCAAAATATATCCGTCATAAAATTAAAAAGAATTTCTAAAGTCTTATTGTAGCATTCCTAAGGATATTCTTCAACCTCCCCCAGATCGGGCCGTACATCAGCAGGCATTTGGTTCATGGTCACAGGCTCTCTGTAAACACAATGGGATTTGTATGACATTGTTATTTTTTTAATTAAATTGACAAATACTTATGCGAATGATATGGTTTTATATATTAAATAATAATGATTACTGTTATTTATTTAGCAAAGAGTTTGTAAAGGAGGACATTTCATTGAGTACATATGTTATCACAGGCGGTACCACCGGCATCGGTGCAGCAACCCGCAAACTACTTCTGTCACAGGGGCATGAGGTATTCAACATTGATTTTAAGGGCGGCGATCATTTGGCTGACCTATCTTCCCCGGAAGGCCGCCAGAGCGCCGTTGACGAGGTATTTCGCCGTTATCCGGACGGGATCGATGTGCTGATCTGTAATGCAGGCGTAGGGCCTACGGCACCGCCCCAGACCATTTTTGCCCTGAACTTTTTTGCCAGCGTACGCATCGCAGAGGCCCTGAGGCCCCTGTTAAAGAAAAAACATGGAAACTGCGTGATCACTTCCTCCAACTCCATCACCAACATGACCGTGCGTATGGATTGGGTGGATATGCTTTCCAATGTCATGGATGAGGAACGGATTCTGGAGTTTGTGAAGGATATCCCCCGGACCCAGGCAGCTTCCTGCTACAGTTCATCCAAGCACGCCCTGGCCCGCTGGGTGCGCCGTGTATCCCCCTCATGGGCCGTGGACGGACTGCGCATCAACTCCGTTGCCCCCGGCAACACCACCACCCCCATGACCCAGAATATGACGGACGCACAGATGGACGCCGCCCTACTCATCCCCATACCCACCCGATACGGCAGAAAGGAATTCCTGGATGCCGAGGAGATCGCCAACGGGATCGTTTTCCTGGCTTCCCCCATGGCCAGCGGGATCAACGGCGTGATTCTGTTTGTGGACGGCGGGATCGATGCCCTGCTGCGCTCGGAACGTTTTTAACATAAATCTAGGAGGATAATGATATGACGATATTAGAGCAATACATTGACTGCATGCAGAAAGGGGATGAGGTTGCCCTGGCCGATCTGTTTAACGAATACGGAGTACTTCACGACTCTTCCGTGATCAAGGCCGGTATGGACACCATCCACCTGGAGGGAAAGATGGCCGTGGAAATGATGTTCCACCACAAATTCGGATTTAACGGTGGACCCTTCCCCATTCACAGTGTAAAATATGCGGATGCCAATACCGTGTGGTATTTCATCACCTATCATGAGCACGTGGTGCCGGTGACCGCATTTCTCTCGGAAGTGGATGATGAGGGCAAGATCAAACGGCTCAACATCTACCCCTTGTAATAAGATCAGGGCGGCCCCGTCATCAGGGAGCCGCCCTTTACCTTATCTGCACACAATGAGATTTTCCAACGTCTTTTCCACATCCAAAAGAAAATACAGTTCATTTCCACACATATAATACGCCTTTTCAGCCAGCAATGCGGCTTCCTGCTTTTCCGGCCCCCGAATCCGGTCCTCAGCCTTCAGCTGGGCCATATAGGGATCTCCGTGCAAAAGGATTCCCGCATAATACTTCTTCCAATGGATGACCATGACAAGCTGACGGTCCACAAAGGTCTCCCCGCTGTCCACAGGGAATTCAGGACTGTCCGGTTCTATGCAGCCCTCTATGCAGTTCTCAATACAGCCCTCCAGACGGACCACGGGAACAATGGTCCCCTTATGGTTGCAGACACCTGCATAATATCCCGGAAGGCAGGGCATGGCAGATAAGACCACATCCTTGCATATCTCTTCCACATAAGAAAATTCAACCGCATATTTCCGGCCGTTTCCCGGGATACAGAGCACTTCCCTGACTGGTTCATCTGTCATAACGCTCCTCCTTTTTGTACCTTCCAATGAGGATCTCAGTGTCCAGAGCAGCGCATATATGGCCGCTGCCCATGATACTGCAGCCGCAGATGCCGGTTCTGCTCCTAAAGCCGCTGCCCAGAAGGGCAGGAAGGGATTTTATCACAATGCGTTTCTGCCCATAGATGTGATCCATGAGAAAGAATCCCTCGTGCTCCGCACCTCTTACATACACAAGGACGGCCCGTTCCGGTATCTCCCCGCCCAGTGAGTAAAAGCCGTGCAGATCAATGATCGGAACCATCCTGTCCTCGTACAAAAGAAATTCCCGCCCATTCATGCAGCGCATCATATCCTTAACCGCGCCATATTCCAGGAAACGGTACACATGGCGGGCAGGTATGGAAAAACGGTACGGTCCTATTTTGAACCGGACACATTCCATGGATGCCAGGTTCAGGGGAACCGTGATGGCAAAGGAACTGCCCTCCCCTTCCTTGCTGCGTATGGAAAGGCTGCCCCCCACCTCCTCCATGATGTTCTTAACCACGTCCAGTCCCACGCCTCTTCCGGAGTATTCCGTCACTGTCTCATTGGTGGAAAACCCCGGGGAAAGCAGGATTTCCTTGATCTGCTGGATATCCTCCCCCGGACCGGTCATCAGACTTCTTTCCATGGCTTTTTCCCTGACCTTTTCCATATCGATCCCTCTGCCGTCATCGCTAATGGTCAGGCGCAGTTCCCCGCCTGCGTTCTCTGCTGAAAAAACAACCTTCCCTCTCCTGTCTTTTCCCGCCTCCTGGCGCTGATCCGGCGCTTCTATGCCATGGTCCATGGCATTGCGCACCATGTGCAGCAGGGCCTCAGACACGTAATCCACCACGCTTTTATCCGCCTCCACATCCGCACATTGGACCACCAGCTCAGCTTCCTTTTTTTGATCCCTGCACATGTCCCTTAAAGCCCGTTTCAGTTTTGGGACCACCTTTGCCACAGGCACAAGGCGCATCTCCATGACCGAGCGCTCGATCTGGCTCACCAGCAGGCTGATCTGATGGCCTGTTCCGTTTTCCACATCCTCCAGCCCGCTTTTGCTCAGTTCGTTCTCCAATATCTGCATCTGGAGCAGAAGCTGCGCCGCCTGGTTCTGAAGCTGGTCCAGACGCTCAATACGCACCTCCATAAAATCATCGCTGACCATCTCGGACCGGTCCTTTTCACCGCCGGCCTTCCTGTTCCCGGAGGCCGGACCCAAACCGGATCCGCTGCCCCCGTGCAGGCTGTCCTCAGGCTCACTGTCAGCCACCACTTTGCACCCTGCCACAAACAGTCCATTTCTCAGGGTCTTCAGGACCGCCTCCTTATCACCGCTCTCAAACCGGATAAAGACGCCATTTTTCCCTATATATTCAGCGCTCTCTCCTGCCTTGTCCAGATCTTTGGGATATGTCTCCACCAGTGTGCAGATACCTGTTATGGACCGCACCAGCATGAATGCCCGGATATTCTCCATACGGCAGCCTTCCTCCAGGGTCACATTGACAACCGTGCCCCCCTGGGCCACAAAGGCTTCGGGTATCTCCGCCGCCGTCTCTCCCTCTTTGGCTCCTGCCCTTAATGTTCCGTCCGGTTCCAGCCCTTGCTCCTGATCCGGTTCCAGCCCCACTCCGGATTTGTTAAGTCCCCGGGGCTGCCCTGTCCCGGCCTTGTTAAGTCCCTGGGCCTGCGCTGTTTCCAGCACTTTGCCCTGTACTTTCCCCTGCTTCATTCCCGCCAGGCAGGCCTGGGCGCGGTTCTCAATACCGGATGTATCTCCGGGCTTGTAACCCTCCCTTTTCATCTGCTCCAGTTCCTGTTCAACAAAATCGGATGCTTCAAACAGCAGATCAAACAGTCCCGGCTCCGGCGATTCCAGATTTTCGGGATGCTCCCTGTAAAATGAAAACAAGTCCTCCAGCTTATGGGCCATGGAGGACAGGCCTCCCAGGCCCATCATGGCTGATGAGCTTTTTATGGTGTGCATGACCCTGAAAATGCTGTGAATACTGTCCTCCTCAAACCTGCCCTTTCTCTCTGCCTCCAGCAGTATATCTGCCAGCTGATTGTTAAGCTGCCTTGTCTCCAGCAGGTATACCTCCAGCATTTCCAGGGCATCTGATTCAAAATATCCCATAATCCGCTCCGTCCATTATAAACTTTCATACCACACACTTTGGTTTTTTCCATTCCTCTTGCCGTGATAAAGCGCCTTGTCCGCACAGCTTATCCCCTCCTCCAGGGCTTCCTGGGGTTTGAATACATGGAGCCCCAGCGTCATGGTACAGGAAAATCCTTCCGCTCCGTAGGGAATCACAAACTGTTCCACCTGTCTGCGCACCTTCTCGCTGATCTCATATGCCTCCTCAAGAGTGACACGGAACAGAATCATAAGGAATTCCTCTCCGCCCCACCGGACCACCCTGTGGTTACGGCAGTTGTCCTCCAGGATGTTGGCAATGCATATAAGGGCCATATCCCCGGCATCATGGCCGTACGTATCATTAACCAGCTTAAAATCATCAATATCAGCCATCACAAAGACTGTCTCCACATCCCCTGCCGTGCAGCAGCGCACATCCTCCAGCAGATCGCCCACAACATAACGCCGGTTGTACAGCCCCGTAAGCCCATCCCTGTACGCCATATAATTCAGCTTTTCCATACTGTCCCGCAGTTCCCTGTTCTGGCGGTCCAGTTCGTCCCTCTGCTTTTTCTGGGCCAGGTGGGCGTGGATCCTGGACTGGAGTTCCTTTTTGACAAAAGGCTTCTTGATATAATCGCAGGCACCCATGGAAAATCCCCTGACCACATCTTCGTCACTGGATTTGGAGGTCAGGAAAATGATGACCGAATCCTTTGGACTGCCATCCTTTAAATGATTGTAAAGCTCATAGCCGTCCGTGTCCGGAAGCACCACGTCCAGGAGGATCAGATCGGGACGGCACCGCTTTAACTGCTCCACAGCCTCCTGGCCGCTGTGGGCTTCCCAGAGGCTGATATCTTCCTCCTTTAAAGCTGCTTTAATCTGTTCGCAGATCAAAAGACTGTCATCCACGATCAACACTGTCTGTCTGTTTTCCTCTTTCATGTGCATTGTTCTTCCTCCTGGTTTTACAGCACAACAAGTGCATGTCTCACCGAATTTATTTCTAATTTTCCGTTTTCCCCATAAAAGAAAATGGTCCTGCCGTAATTCTTTCCCGTATCCTGGGCCATGAGAGGTATGCCCTTCCTGGCCAGGCTGAGTTTCACGGCCTCCGTATTTTTTTCTCCAATATCCATATGGATGTTGGATGATGAGAACATCCTGGCTCCACCTGCGATCTTGGCTACCAGCATATTTTCCCTGGCTCCCCGGCCCACCATTTCCTTTACCAGTTCACAGACGCCTTCATCCGCAAATTTATATGCATTTTCTTTGTTGGCCGCATACTCCCTTCCGGGGAGTATGATATGGGCCATACCTGCAATCCTTTTTTGGGGATCATAAAGGCAGATACCAATACAGGAGCCCAGGGCATAGGAGACCAGCACCTGGTTTCCTGATACGACTTTTCCATCTGCAATCCCAACTACAATCTTATCCATGGCGCTACTCCCTGAGTCTGTGAAGCATGATCCCCAAATCCTCCTGCTCCGGAAGGAACAGTATGTGGCCCCTGTAGGCCTTGCCCGACATTTGGAACCGGTTCTCTATGAGCAGGATATCATCACTTACGATCACCCAGTGGGACAGTGGATAGCTCAGGATCGCCCCTGCCATGTCGATACACAGTTCAGGCACTGACACATCCATCTCTATATTCATAAATTGAGACAGGGCGCGGATATAGGAACCGCACATGATATTGCCCAGCTCGCAGACCAGGGATGTCTCCATCTCATCCATCTCCATGATCCTTTGCGCTCTCCTGCCCAATATGGCCTCTATTACGGCATTTGTAAAGGTTTCGCTGAGCATAAACAGGAAGATCCCCTTCATCTGTCCCGTCACCTCCACCAGAATCCCTGTCTGCAGTTCCTCCGGCTGTCCCAGAACACGGCAGACCTCCTGATAGGACAGGACCTTAAGTGCCGGTATCTCCAGTTCAATGGGCTGGTCCATCATCTGCGACAGGGAGGTGACTGCATTTCCGGCTCCTATATTTCCAATTTCCATTAATATATCCTTTGATATCTCATCCAACTCCCTGTAAGTCTCCATCCCCTTGCCTCTCCTTTATATCCCTATAATTCAAAGCGTTCCACCAGCTCCTTGAGTATCTGGGCCTGTGCGGAAAGCTCCTCGCTGGCTGCCGCGCTTTCCTCCGATGTGGCTGAATTGCCCTGGACGATCTCCGAAATAAGCTCCACACTTTTCCGGATCTGGCTGATGGCCTCAGCCTGCTGTATGGACAGCCCTGAGATCTTATCCATCTCCCTGTTAACGGTCCTGGCCCCTTCCACGGAATCCTTTAATGTCCGGGCCGTTGCATTGACCGCGTCCATACCATCCCTTGCGGCCTCCGAATTCTTTTCCACCAGTTCCGCGGTAAGCTTGGACGCCCCCGCAGTCTTGGAAGCAAGACGTCTGACCTCTTCCGCCACAACGGAAAAGCCCCGGCCGGCCTCCCCGGCCCTGGCAGCTTCAACCGAAGCATTCAGGGCCAAAATATTGGTCTGGAACGCTATATCCTCAATCTGCCTGACGATCCCTGTGATCTCCCCGGAATTTTTCTTAACCTGCCCCATGGATTCCATCAGGGAAGCCATCTGCTCCTCGCACTCTCCCAGCCTGTGACCCACGGATGCGGCCAGACGGCTGGAGGCAACTGCGCTGTCCGCATTATTCCTTACGCTCTCTGCGATCTCATTAATGCTCACTGCCAACTCTTCCACGGAGCCTGCCTGCTCCGATGCGCCTTGTGCCAGGGCCTGGGCATTGTTGGACACCTGCTCCGCTCCCAGGGATACCTGCTCCGCGCTGCTGTTGATCTGATAAATGGAATTACGCAAAAGACGGCTGATCTCACTGAGCCCATTGCCCACCGCAATAAAATCCCCTTTAAACACAACCTCCGGCTGGTAGTTCAGATGACCGCCGCCCAGAGCCGCAAGCCCTCTGCGGATCTCCTCCACATAGTTCTTCAGAGCCTCTGATGTGCTGCGTATGTCATCGGCCAGCTGTCCCAGTTCGTCCCTGGACTTATATGAAAGTCCGATATCCAGACCGCCATTGGCAATGGTATTGGCCGCATCCTTTGCCTCCCTGATGGGCCTTACAATACTTTTCGTTATGGTAACGCAGATCAGGACGGTAAATGCGATACATACCAGTGAAAGGAGGAGCAGCATAAACATAATCCTGTGGTTTGCCTCATGCGCCGCAGACATACTGTGCTCCGCGTCCGCCACAGATAAATCCACCACATCGTTGAGAACCGTCCGCACCGTATTGGCCTGGGGGAGATAACTGTCCACATACTCCTTTAAGACTTCCCTGTTTTCCCCCTCTTCCAGAAGAGACATGATCCTGGTCCTTGATACGGCCAGCTTCTGGAACTCTTCCTGCAGTTCCTTTACCTTTTCCGGTGCAGTGATATAACCGGTGGAAAGCTGGGTCAGAGCAGCCTCCTCCGATTGGATCAGCTCTTTTGTATTCTCAAGATATCTATCTTCATCCACCAGCTCATCGGTGGCTGCCATCAGGACTATATTCCGGTCCACCGCACGCAGGTTTGCAATCATGCGCAGGGAGGACTGTACATTGGCAAACGGCTCATTGTAGAGCCGGTCCATTCTGGAGGACACGGACTCTATGTTAAAAAGCGCCGTCACAACCGTGATAATATAGAGAATGATAATGGATATGAAAGCCACTGCCATTTTCTTGCCTGTCTTATAATTCTTGAACCGTTCCCTCATCATTTTTATCCCCGCAATCTTTATGAATTCAGATGGCAATCCACAACCCGCATAAATTCATCCGCCTTAAAAGGCTTGACGATAAAATCCACCGCACCTGCAACCAATGCCCTTTGGATCATCATCTCCTGCCCCACTGCCGAGCACATCACGATCCTGGTCCCCGGTTCTTTTGCCAGCATCTCCTCCAGGACCTCCAGGCCGGACTTGCCGGGCATGGTGATGTCAAGAAGGACCAGATCGGGCTTTACCTGCCTGAACACAGCCATGGCCTCTTCTCCGTCCTGTGCCTCAGACACATCCTGATACCCGCCTTCGTTCAGTATTTTGCGGATTATCTTTCTCATAAACATTGCATCATCTACAATTAATATCCGTTTATCCATATGGTCCCCTTTTATCCCTTCCTATTTTACAGGTTTTTATTTAACAGGCTCTCTATTTTACAGGCTTTTTATAAACAGCCGGATATACCGCCTCCAGCCTGGTCTCCTCCCTTGATAAAAGCTCCGCATGTCCCACCAGCAGATAGCCCCCCGGATTCAGGCAGGCCTCCAGCTGACGGACCAGCCATTCCCTTGAGCGGCGGTCAAAATATATCATTACGTTCCGGCATAATACCAGATCGAATTTTTCCGTTCCCGGCGCTGTCTCCATAAGATTATGGCGTCTGAACCGTATATTATACCTGAGCCGTTCTTCCACCTCAAAGGTGTTCTCCTCCCGGACCCGGCAATATTTTCTCTGCCATGACTCCGGCAGGCACTCCATCTCCTTAATGGGATAGATCCCCTGCTCCGCCTTTCTCAAGGCTTCGCCTGAAATGTCCGTGGCCAGCATACGGATACCGGGCATGCGTCCGCCCTTTTCCTTAAGTTCCTGGATCAGCATGGAAACCGAATACACCTCCTCGCCGGTAGAACATCCTGCACTCCAGATGTTACAGACGCCGCAGCTCCGGTTCTCAAACAGTTCCGGCAGTATTTTCTGCCCCAATACAGTAAAATGGGCCGGCTCCCTCATAAAGTATGTATAATTGGTGGTAAGCCGGTTCACCATCTCACCGGCCATAATACCGGTCCTGTCGTTCTTCATCAGCTCCATATATCTGGCAAAGGAAGTAATTCCCCGCCGCTCCAGTTCCCTGGCCAGCCTGCATTCGATCAGGACCTGCTTTTTTTCCAGGTTAATACCGTAGTGTTCCCTGATATATGTTACAATTTCATCAAATTCCTTTGCATTCAGTCTGATCACTCTGATTTCTCCCATACTCCCGTGAGTACCCGGACCAATTCCTCCTGATCCCCGTTTTCCTCTCCAACCGGTTCCCCGCAGACAGCACAGAGGGCGTCATCCTGTCCGCCCAGTATAAAAGCACAGGAAATCTCATTTCCATTGCCAAGGCAATAAAAAGTCAGAGGTTTTCCCTCATAAATCAGGACTCCTCCGACATTCCCCGGGGCCCCGGGTACTTTATGTAACTGGGGATGAATGACGATCTCCCGGATGCGGCCTGTTTCTACGTACAGTACCCTGTCTCCATCCCTGACAGCCACCAAATCCATGTGTATGACCTCCCATTTATTCCAATCCCATGGCCAGGGGATCAAGTACAAAAGCCGGATCATATCCGCCGTCCTCCCCTTCCAGAAGGGCCATTGCCTTCAGATAACGGTTATGGCTGCTCATTACCCCTTCCGGTATCCCATGGATCCGTTCCTCTCCGATCTCTGCCAGTCCGGCCACTGATTCAGCACCTATTCCAAACCTGAGGTCCCGGCATCTGACAATAATCAGGTAAGGCTGCCCTGTCTCAACCGGGGGAAACTCCATGCCCCCGCCAACCGCCAGGGGAAGCTCAGGATCGCGCTCACTCATGGCAGATACCCGCTCCACCCACTGCAGTGGAAGAAGGAAGCTGAAGCCGGCAAGATAAAAGAGAAGATATGAATCCCTTAACCTATCCATCCCTTCTCCTTTCCGCCTGTACGGGCCGCCTTAAATCTTAACACATTATTTATATTCTATCATATATGGGAGAGATTTACTATTGTAAAATTCAAAACAAAAACAGGCGCCCGCTGTGAGGTCCCTGTTTTGTCCCTGATCCGCAATTATCTGAACTGAATGGGCTTTGTGTCCCATGTAAGGGGTTCCATTTGGTAATCCTGCAGCTGGTCAATGAGATCATCCAGACAGGATGCCGTGCTGTGTACAATGTCATGGGCCAGAAGCACCACCCGGTGTCTGCCCTGGATCGTCCTTTTTGCATTAGCTATGAGTTCCTCAGGGGAGGCGGGCTTGACCGCGTCCTCAAGGCTGGCATTCCAGTCAAAATAGGTAAACCCCCTGGCACTCATCCGGTCTATTATCTCCTGCCGGACAGCCCGGTTATAGGAATTAATGCTGCCGCCGGGAAATCGGTACAGTTTTATCTCAGCCCCCGTCACCTCCAGGACCGTCCTGTATGCTTCCTGGAAATCTTCCATAAAACAATCCGTGCTCCTGTAGATTTCCTCATAGTCATGGCGGTTGCAGTGGATGCCGATGGTATGGCCCTCTGCGGCGATGCGCCGGGCCACCTGGGGATGCCTGCGCACATTCTCTCCCACCAGGAAAAAGGTGGCCTTTATGTTCCTCGCTTTCAGGACATCCAAAACCGCGTTGGTATTTTCTTCTGACGGCCCATCATCAAAGGTGAGATATATGGTTTTAGGCTGCTCGCTTTTTTCCTTTTTCCGTTCCCGTATTCCGGCCACGATCATGTCTGCAGCCATTTCCCCCTGGGTTATCACGGTGCCCGGATCCAAAGGGAATGCCGCCGGCTGTCCTCCTGCCCTGTCCATGCCCGCTGTTCTGTACATGCCCGATGTCCTTTCCCTTCCCATGGAACTCACAGCCGGCACCGTGAAGATACACACCGACACAACCGTGGATAAGGCCAGCAAGGCCAGCCGTCCGGCAGACCTTTTCCAGCCCTTTGAATATGAATTTCTTCTGTACACCATATATGCCCCTCTGAATGTAAAAAGCCCCTGTGCTCCCAGGAACCTGAATGCATCTGAATCTTGCTTTCTGGTTCCCAGCTTACACAGGAGCGGCATCAAAATACCATCATTTTTGCATCAAAGTTGCATCATCTGGAAATTTTTAAAAATAACTCGTTGATTCCCTCATAAAAGCCAATGGTCACTATGGTCTTCTGATCCCCCACCCCGCTGCAGACATACTTGCTGAAATAGGGCGTGGCCTCCATCAGTGGATTATCTGTTTCGTATGGCGTTGGGGCTTCCAATCCCATATACTCCGCCCAGTCCCCGGCGATCCGGTCCGGATCCATATTCTCCCAGGTCAGGGGCGTCCTGGCATAGAACTCGTATATTTTCCCGTTATCAGCGTCAATATACGCCTCCATGAGCCTGTTTTCCCTGTCCGTGTTCTTCTGTATACTGGCCAGCTCCAGTTTCCAGACCGCCACATTATTCCTGGGTTCCAGCACATCGATGGCAGAGTACAGGGTGGCGTCATACGCACCGCTGTCCACATTTCTCACTGTATCCGGCAATATTCCCAGTTCCTTCAGGGCAGCCAGCCCCTGGTTGCAGGTCTCATAAATCTGATAATCCGTGATCTCCTTTCCGGAAGGACCTTTGTGGTTCAGCACAAAAGCATAGGTTCCATCCAGATCACCGTATCCGCTGTCCCTGGTAAGGGCGTATTGTTCACTTTCGGGAAACATCTGTCTTCCCAGGCTTTCGGACAGGATATAGAGTTTTTCGCCCGGACTCAGGGTATACCGGTACCCTTCCCCGTCCGATTCCATGGCCCTGGTGTAAATCTGCCCTAATATGGCCTTATCCCGGTATCTGGCAAAAAGCTCAGGCCCCGCAATGGACAGCAGCATGATCAGAACGGTAAATAAAAGAAGGAACAGGCTGAATATCATCTTCCTCATACGTTCTCCTCCTCTGCCCGGACAGGCAGGACAAAGCTCATGCAGGTCCCTTTTCCAGGTTCACTCTCTATCTCCAGACGGCTTCCGTGCAGCAGCAGGATCTCTGCGCACAAAGCCAGCCCCAGCCCTGCGCCGTTCCGGCTCCTGGACCTGGATTTGTCCACCATGTAAAACGCCTTGGTGATCTTTTTCTGCTCCTCCCTGGGGATCCCCACCCCATGGTCCTTTACCTGGAATCGGTATCCCTCATCCAGCTGCTTGCCGTACACCTCGATCAGCCCCTCCGGCTCCGATGCCTTGCAGGCATTATCCAACAGGTTCATGAGCACGGATTTGATCAGGTTTCCCTCCGCCCAAACAGTTCCCTCGTCATAGTTAAAATATATCTTCATGCTCTTGTTCAGCACGTACATATCATAGAGGTACAAAAACAGGGATTCCACGGAAACCGCTCCAAACTCCGCCCCTCCGTGTCTGGTGACCATGATGTCCAGCAGACGGAAGGACATGGCCTCCAAACGCTTTCCTTCCGTATAGATATAGTTGGCCGACACAAAACTCTTTTCCTCGTCCAGCTTTCTTGAACGGAGCATGTCGGCATATCCGATAATGGATGTGAGGGGCGTCTTCAGTTCATGGGCAAATGCAGCCACAAAGTCTTCCCGCGACTGGATCTCATCCTCCAGCTTGTTGATGTTGTCCTCCAGGGCATTGGCCATCTGGTTAAAATCAATGGTGAGCTGTCCCAGCTCATCGCTGCTGACCTTCCTGGCCCGGTAATGGTAATCCCCGGAAGCCATGCGCTTGGTGGCCCGGGTCAGCAGACGGATGGGCCTGGTAAGCAATGAGGCAATCAGATGCATGATCACGGTGCCGCACACCAGCATCGCAATGGTCACCTGGCGGTAAACGGAGAATCCCAGAGCGCGCTCATGGAACACCTCCGACACATCCCTCATGGTTTCCAGGTACAGGACACGGTCCAGGGCGTTCACCGTGGTCCCGGTCTGTATATAATAGCTGCCGCTGCGGCTGACCACCCGGTATGACTTGGCGTCAGGACCGGTCTGGTCTAAAAGGCGGTTATCGATGTCAAAACCGCTGCTGGCATACAGCACGTTCCTCTGTTCATCGGAAAGGCGCAGCATACGCCTTGCATTGTGTCCCCCGCTTTCCAGGTTTGAGGCTATCTGTCCCACTGTGGTATCCTGCAGCACATCATATTTGGCAGGCACATTAAGGGCAGCTGTCTCAAAGGCAAAACGCAGGATACTGCTGTCGTCCAGCGTCTGACTCACTTCCCGCTCCAAAGCGGTTTGGAAAACATAGTTGACAAAATAAAAACCGCTGAAACCAAATCCCAGGGCCATGACGATCATGGTCCACACAAGGAGTTTAAAGGAAAATTTCATTGAGGCACCTCAAGGCGGTATCCCACTTTGTACACCGCCACCAGACTGTTTTCCCATCCCAGTTTTCTTCTCAGCCTCTGCACATGGAGGTCCAGGGTACGGCTGTCCCCTGAGTATTCCCCTTCCCATACCTTTTCGTACAGTGTCTCCCTGAACAGGGCTACATTTTTATTCCGGATAAACAGGAGCAGGAGCCCAAACTCCTTGTTGGTCAGTACCACCGGCCTTCCGGCCCTGGTTACCATCCTGGCCTCCACATCCACGGTCACATCCCCCGCCCTCAGAAGGCGTTCCGTCTTGTTGTACCTGCGCAGCACCGCCTCCACCCTGGCAGTCAGCTCCACCATGTCAAAGGGCTTTACCAGATAATCATCCGCTCCCAGCCGCAGGCCCTTGACCCTGTCCCTCACCTCGTGCTTTGCTGTTATAAAGATCACAGGGACCTCCAGGGGGCGTATGTACTCCATGATATCGTAACCATCCACCCCAGGCAGCATCACGTCCAGAAGAATCAGGTCAAAAGATTCACCCTCGATCATCTTCAGTGCCGACACACCGTCCTGGACCGCCCTGCAGTGATAGCCCGCAGCTGTCAGATTCATATCGATCAAATCACAGATTGGTTTTTCATCATCCACTATCAGTACTTTTATCATTGCTCTGATCTCCACCCCCAATATGCCCGCAGCCGTTCCACCAGTTCATACATGGTGTCGCTGTCATTGCACTGAACCGTATGTTTTATGTCCGTATCCTCGTAAAAGCCGCTGGTCCTCTGGTAGTAGACAGAGTAGTCCATCTCCACCACGATCTCCCCGTCCTTTCCCTCATAGCTGTAGCTGGCCAGCACCACAATATCCTTCAGCCCATCGCCGTCAATGTCACGGCAGTTGATTCCCCTCAGGCCATACAGGTTTTCATAATCCCCCATGGGCTGGAAACTCCAGACAATATAACCCTGTTCATTGACCAGGTACAGCATGAACACGGTATACTCCGCCATGCGGTAAGTCCCTGGCACCAGCCAAAGCCGTCCCAGTTTTTCAAACATGACCGGATAATAGTGGGCAGGCACGATCTGAAACCCGGAATCCACCAGTTCTTGCTGCGTGTTTGACGTGTATAAAAATTCCGTGGAATATCCGTCCCGGACAAAGGAGGTGAGGAAACTGATGCTTTTGTTCATGCCAAACCGGTTGATCTTATCTGAGATCCTGTAATCCCTGTAAAATGATCCGTCCTTTTGGAACAGCACATCCCCCACCTTGTAGGATTTACCCGCATTGATCTGTGAATCATAAAAACAGGACGAAATAAGCACAATGTCCGTCAACCCATCCCCGTTCATATCCCGGAACGAGGCGGCGGGAAGGCGTTCGTTGGGCTGCTCCAGGCTTCCCCTGCGCTGGTTGTTGGTCTCCAGCTGGTCGGTCTTATATACGATACGCCCGTCCTCATCTGAAATAAAAACAGCCAGGCGGTCATACTCCGTGTCAAAGGTCAGGGTGACAAAGACTTGTCCGATCCCCTTCATCTCCATGTCAAAGACCTTGGGCCCGATCATCTCAAACCCATTATCATCAATGCCGGCCGTTGTCTCAATGGATTCAAAACGCCGGCGGTATTCCCTGTAATGGCCGGACAGCCCGCTGTCCGAAGATTCCTGAAAAGATAGGGGATTTCCATATGCTTTAATTGAAAATGGATCAGAAAATCCCGATGCCAGAAGGCACAGGACCAAAAGAGGAAAGGCTATCAAATATCGGTAAGTATCATGGTTCACAGGCATGCACCAACTTTTCTCATGATTTCCATGGTTTAAAAATATAGTAACTCAAAAAAGCAAACATTTCAACCCGAGTTTCATTGAGAACAGGGAATCCTGGCCGTATCCTCCAGTCCCTGTCAGGGGTTAAAAAGGATCATGTGTAATATTGCGGATTCATTTCCAGCATTCTTGTATGAATGATTGGTATCGGCTCTAAAGCGTATGCTTTCACCTTCTTCAACCATAAATCTTTGACCGCCGGCATAGATCTCGATTTTGCCCTTAAAGATTGTAATAAATTCAGTGGTTCCCTTTAAGTGTGGTTCGGATTCCCAATAACTTCCCTGGTCTAATTCCAGATAATAGACTGCAAATCTGCGGTTCTCATTATCCGGGAAAAGAGAAAAGTTTTTTACTTTTCCACCATCCTCAAGCAAAGGCTGTATTTCAGTCTTTTTAACGATCTCATAGGGACTCTTTGGGCGAACGGTTAAAGCGTCAAACGGCACCTTCATTCCATTTGAAATTTTCCATAATGTGGATATTGTTGGATTTCCGTCACCCCGTTCAATTTGCGCAAGCATACTCTTACTTACACCGCTCAACTTTACAAGTTCATCCATACTTAACTTTTTTTCTTCTCGCAGCCGCTTAATATTTTTAGCGACTATTATATTCATGGAATCCAAAAAAATCGCTCTCCTCTCTTGACATTATAATGCACAAGTTGTATCATTATATCGTACTAGTGCGATATAATAACCTTTTTATATCATTATACAATTTCAATTTAGGTTTGTAAAGAGGAAAAGAGGTAGGTCTAAACTATGAAGAGAGAACATTTTTCATCACGGCTGGGATTTATTTTAATTACCGCCGCCTGCTCCATCGGCTTGGGAAACATTTGGAGGTTCCCATATGTAACAGGAAAGTACGGCGGCGCGTCCTTTGTTATTTTTTACCTGTTTTTTTTAGTAATACTGGGCCTGCCGATTGTGGTGATGGAATTTGCGGTGGGCCGGGCAAGCCAACGCAGTACCGCATTGTCATTTAATATACTGGAACCAAAAGGAACCAAGTGGCACTGGTTTAAGTACATTACAATCATTGGGAATTATCTGCTGATGATGTTTTACACGGTAATCAGCGGATGGCTGCTTTACTACTTTGGAGAAATGGTAAAAGGCCGGTTTCAAGGTCTTACTTCCAGCGAAGTTGCCAATGTATTCTCTGGTTTGCTTGGAAATCCTACTGCTATGATCGTGTGCTCTTTTGTTATAATTTTTGTTTCATTTGGTATTTGCACAATCGGTTTACAAAAGGGTGTGGAACGTGTAACAAAAATTATGATGTCATTATTATTTTGCCTTTTAATTGTTTTGGCCGTCAGGTCTGTCCTGCTCCCCAATGCAGAAATTGGATTACGTTACTATCTCTATCCCGACTTTGGAACCATTCAGAAAATCGGAGTGCCTGAATGTATTTTTGCGGCAATGGGGCAGGCTTTTTTTACATTAAGTATCGGAATCGGCACGTTATCCGTATTTGGCAGCCGGATTGACAAGAGCCATTCTCTGACCAGCAACGCACTGTATATGGGCGTTCTTGACACCGTGGTTGCGCTTCTTGCTGGTTTAATTATTTTTCCGGCCTGTTTCAGCTTTGGGGTGGAGCCGGACAGTGGGCCAAATCTTCTGTTTATTACCTTGCCGAATATTTTTAATGCCATGAGTAACGGCCGCCTTTGGGGAAGTCTGTTTTTTCTGTTCATGGTATTTGCCGCTATTACCACTGTCATTGCTGTCATTGAAAACATTGTTACATATGGAATGGATTTAACAGGGTGCAGCAGAAAAAAATCGGCTTCCGTCAATCTTGTACTGCTGTTATTGCTGTCATTACCCTGTGTGTTTGGATTCAATATCTGGAAAAGTTTTGAACCGCTGGGAAGGGGCACAAGTATTCTTGATTTGGAAGATTTCATTTTAAGCAATAACCTGCTCCCGTTGGGCAGTCTGGTATTCCTCCTGTTCTGCACCCGGCGTTACGGGTGGGGGTGGGATAACTTTCATAAAGAAACGGCGATTGGAAAGGGCTTGCCGTATCCGGGCTTTGCAAGAAAGTATATCAGCTTTATCCTGCCTGTTATTGTACTTATAATTTTCATAAGTGGTTATTTCTCATTTCTGAAATAGAAAGGGGTCACTATGTTCCATTTATATGATTTTCTGATTTATTGCTTTATCACGGCTTATACGCCGGGAGCGAATAATCTGCTTTCCATGAGCAATGCCGTACGGCTGGGATTCCGGCGGAGCGTTTCCTTTAATTTCGGCATCCTGGCTGGTTTTACAATCGTTATGTCTGTTTGCACCGCCTTTAGTGCAACGCTCTATTCATTTCTTCCCAGAATCAAGATTGCCATGCAAATATTAGGGGCCGCTTATATGCTGTACCTTGCATGGAAGGTCTGGAAAAGTTCGTCTGAATTAAGTGCAGACAGCGGAAAAGAGGCCAGTTTTCTCTCAGGCATGGTATTACAATTTGCCAATCCAAAAATTTATATTTACGCAATCACAGCAATGTCCCTTTATATTTTGCCAGTTTTTCATTCTGGCGCAGCACTAATAGGATTTACTGTTATACTGTCTTTCATTGGCGCTTCCGGTTCTTTTGTATGGGCGCTGTTTGGAGCGGCATTTTGCAAGTTCTTCTCGAAACACACCATGCTGGTAAATATCATCATGGCTCTTTTACTGGTTTACTGCGCTGCATCTCTATTTTTTTGATTGTTAATCAGTATTTCTCCAAGCGGTACATCAGCACACCCGTAACCGCCAGGCACATCAGCTCGGACACGGTTGGCGCCCACCATATGCCCGCGCCGCCCATAAGGGCAATACATGCCCCAAGAGCGGATACCATGGTCACCACTCCGCGCCCCAGGGAGATCATCAGGGATTCACCGGGCTTTTCTATGGCTGTGAAGAAACCGCCGGCCACCACGTTGAATCCCATGAACAGGAAGGATATGCTGAAGATGCGGAATACAAACGCGGAGTAATCCCTCAGTTCCTGCAATGACGGGGAAATGAACACGCCCACCAGCATATCCGCTCCTGCCATGGCTGCCAGGAATGCGGCCGCGGCCATTCCCACCGATGCCCTCACCGAGTACCGGAGCAGCTTACTGCAGCTGGCTTCATCCCCTTTTCCGTAGTAAAAGCTGATCAGAGGCTGGGTTCCCTGGGCAATCCCCGCCATGGACATTACCACAATGGTGTTTACATAGGCGATAATGGTATAGCTTATGATCCCCTGCTCCCCTATGAATCTAAGAATGGCATGGTTGAACATAAAAACCGTAAACCCTGCGGACAGCTCCGTCAGACCTGAGGAAAGTCCGATCTTTATCACACGCCAAAACTGTGCTCCACTCCACCGGGGCTTCTCAAACCGTATGGTGGCCCTGGGACTCAGGAAATGTTTCAGATACAAAAATACCGTCACCATCTGGGATATACCCGTAGCTGCCCCGGCTCCGGCCACTTCCCACTTAAATACCATGACAAAGAGATAGTCCAGGACACAGTTGAGCAGGGCGCCTGCTGTTACGGCCATGGTGGCAAACCTGGGATAACCGTCTGTCTTTACCAGTATTTCAAAGGAATAAGAAATGATAAAACACCAGGCAAAGGGCAGAATGGACAGGATATAATGTTTTACATACTCCATGGTAGCTGCCGTGGCTCCCAAAAAAGCAGCGATCCGGTCCAGGCTCAGCCACACCGCCGCCATGATCACCAGTGAGATTCCCCCCAGCACCACCAGGTTCTGGGTATAGGCGCGGTTCGCCTCCCTGTGGTTTTCCTGCCCCAGGAAAATAGCCACAATGGTGGAGGTTCCCACTGCAAATAGAATGGACACGGAGAACAGGAAATTCACAAAGGGGGATGCAATGTTCACTGCCGACAAAGCCACCTCAGACACTCCCCGTGCCACAAACATACCGTCCACCATGGTATACAGAGCAAAGATCCACTGGGCCACCACCGAAGGCCATATGAATCTCCAGAAACTTTTTTTCAGCGACATTCCCTCAAATTTCATGATTTAACTCCTTTTGATCGTTCCGGTACCAGTTCCATGCGGTACCTGCCATCTGTGCTCTTGTAATTCCAGTATAAACCTTGGTATAATACCAAGGTAAAGAGGTGTTTTGCATGATCCTGGATTATTTTTTGATATTGCTCAATTCTGATCTGCACAGGAAAGAGGTGTCTATGTCAACTTATTATAAAATTGGGGAAATTGCCGCATTATACGGCATCAGCACGGATGTGCTCCGCTATTACGAGGAGCTGGGGATCCTGGTCCCGCGCAGGGCTACCAACGGATACCGTGTCTACCGCACCGAAGACCTGTGGTGCCTGAATATTATACGCGACCTGCGCGGTCTTGGATTTTCCATGGACCAGATACGGGATTATATTATGAACAGGAGCGTCCGCTCCACCTTGGAATTATTTGAACAGGAAATGGATTTGATCGACCGGCAGATTGACCGCCTGAATGCCCTGAGGGATAATATTACCGCCCGCAGACAGACCATTGCCAGGGCCGGCGAGCTTCCCAGGGGAGAAATCACCCTGAAGGAAATGCCTGCCCGTCCCTGCCACAGGATCATGCAGAGTTATAAGACAAACGAAGAAATGGATATCCTCATCAAGCAGCTGGTCTCCATCGGACCGGGGCGCCAGTATATCATCGGCAATAACCAGATGGGATCCTTTGTAAACCCGGAGGCCGCCATGGAGGGACGCTGCCAGCAATATGACGCGGTCTTTATCCTGCACCCGGACGGTGAACATCAGATCGAACCGGGCGCCTATCTTTCGGTCTGCTACAACGGAGACTGCCGCCAAAACCAGATCTATGTGCCGCAGCTGATCCAACATGCCAGGGACCACTCCATGACAATTCTGGGGCCCATGCTGGAACTGCTGTGGATCGATGTACATGCCACCATGTATGAGCAGGAGCAGGTCACGGAACTGCAGCTGAAGGTTGGGGAAACATCCCCAACCTGACAATCCTTATACGCTTTAGCCCGCTTCCTCAAAATTGCCCGTGTAGAGCTGGTAATATTTTCCTTTTCTATGGATCAGCTCATCATGCGACCCGCGCTCGATAATCCTGCCCTGTTCCATAACCATGATACAGTCTGAATTGCGGATGGTGGAAAGCCTGTGGGCAATGACAAAGGTGGTCCTGCCCTTCATAAGGGCGTCCATTCCCGCCTGGACCAGGGATTCAGTTCTGGTGTCAATGGATGAGGTGGCCTCATCCAGGATCAGCACAGGCGGGTCGGCTACAGCCGCCCTGGCTATGGCAAGAAGCTGCCTCTGCCCCTGGCTCAGGCTTCCTCCGTCCCCTGTAAGCACGGTCTCATAACCATCGGGAAGGCGGCGGATAAAGCTGTCCGCATTGGCCAGTTTGGCCGCGTTCATACACTCTGCGTCCGTTGCATCCAGCCGTCCGTACCGTATGTTGTCCATAACAGTACCGGTAAACAGATGGGTATCCTGCAGGACGATTCCCAGCGACCGGCGCAGAGCCGGCTTTTTTATTTTATTGATATTGATCCCGTCATAGCGGATCTTTCCGTCCTGGATGTCATAGAAACGGTTGATCAGGTTGGTTATGGTGGTCTTTCCGGCTCCCGTGGAGCCTACGAAGGCGATCTTCTGTCCTGGCTCTGCGAACATTTTAATATCATGGAGTACCATCTTGGAGTCATCATAACCGAAATCCACCCCGTCAAACACAACGCCGCCCTCCATCTTTTTGTAAGTGACCGTCCCCTCCTGTTTATGGGGATGCTTCCAGGCCCAGACTCCGGTGCGCTGATCCGTCTCCTCCAGTGTTCCGTCCGCATGCTCCTTTACATTGACAAACTCCACATATCCCTGGTCCTCCTCCGGCATTTCATCCAGCAGTTCAAATACCCGTTCTGCACCTGCCGCGGCCATAACAACCGAATTCATCTGCTGGCTGATCTGGGTAATGGGCTGGGTAAAGTTCTTGTTAAGGCCCACAAATGCCATGATGGTTCCAATGGTGATCCCCCCAATGCCGTTCAGGGCCAGCAGGGCACCCGCCACCGCACACAGCACGTAACTTAGGTTTCCGATATTGGAGTTTACAGGCATCAGCAGGTTGGCGTACCGGTTGGCCTTATCCGCGCTGTCCCTCAGCCGTTCATTTAGGTCCTCAAACTCCTTCATGGCCTGGTTTTCGTGGCAGAAAACCTTAACCACCTTTTGGCCGTCCATCATTTCCTCTATATAACCGTCCACAATTCCAAGGGCTTTTTGCTGCTCTCCAAAATGGACAGCGGACCGGCCGGAAAGGCATCTGGTGACAGCCAGCATCACACAGGCCATGGCAAAGGTGAGAAGGGTGAGCGGCACGTTGAGAAGCAGCATGGAGACAGCGGTCGCCGCCAGGGTAACTGCCGAGTTGATCACCTGGGGGACACTCTGGCTCATAAGCTGGCGCAGGGTATCCACGTCATTGGTGTACACTGACATGATATCACCGTGGGCGTGGGTATCAAAATACTTAATGGGCAGGGATTCCATGCGCTCAAACAACTGGATTCTCAGGCGCTTCATGGTCCCCTGGCTCACGGTAACCATGACTCTGTTATAAGCATAGGATGCCAGGATACTGACCAGGTAGAGAGCTGCCAGTCCGCACAGCGCCGTGAACAGCGGAGTGAAATCCAGGGCAGCCTGCGCTGCGGCCGCCTGTCCTCCCACAGCTCCCTGTCCTCCCGCGGCCTGCATCCCCGCTGCCTGGGCCAGCAGGGGCTGGATGTAATCGTCCACCAGTGACTGGATAAACAGCATTCCCCTTGCAGTGGCTGCCGCGGAAAGTATGATGCACGCCAGGACTGCCAGAAAGGCCAGTTTGTAGTTTGTAACCATGTATTTGATGACCCGCATTAAAATCCCCAGGGATTCATTGGCCTTGCTCTTTCTATTATTTTCCATCAGGCAACACACTCCTTTCCTGTCCGTGCCGGCTCAGTCTCACCGCCTCCGCTCTGGATCTGGTCAAAATCTCCTCCGCCCTTGTTCTGGGACTCGTAAATCTCCCGGTAGATCTCATTGGATGCAGCCAGCTCCTCATGTGTGCCAAAGCCATTGATCCTTCCGTCATCCATCACCAGGATATGGTCCGCATGCTGTACGCTTGAAATACGCTGGGAAATAATGATCTTTGTGGTGCCGGGTATGGCTGCTGCAAAGGCTGACCTGATCCTGGCATCCGTTGCCGTGTCCACCGCGCTGGTGGAGTCATCCAGGATCAGTACTTTGGGGTTCTTTAACAATGCCCTGGCAATACAAAGTCTCTGTTTCTGTCCGCCTGACACATTGGTGCCTCCCCGCTCGATCAGTGTGTGATATTTTTCAGGTAGCTGCTGGATGAACTCATCCGCACAGGCGGCCCTGCAGGCATCCATACACTCCTGGTCCGTGGCCGCCTCATTTCCCCAGCGCAGGTTCTCCAGAATGGTACCGGAAAACAGGACATTTTTCTGAAGGACCACTGACACGGCATCCCTCAGGACCTCCAAATCATAGTCCCGGACATCTCTGCCCCCTACGCACACAGAGCCGGTGTCCACGTCATAAAGATGGCTGATCAGGCTTACAAGACTGGTCTTGCCGCTGCCCGTGCCTCCGATTATCCCCAGGGTCTCGCCGGCCCGGATGTGAAGGTCAATGTCGGTAAGTGCCTGCTTTCCACTGCCCTTTCTGTAGGAAAATCCCACCTTGTTAAAATCAATGCTGCCGTCCGCCACCTCTGTCACAGGCTGCTCAGGGTTCCTGATATCCGGCTCCTCCATAAACACCTCCTCAATCCTTCGGATGCTGGAGGAACTCATGGTTATCATCACAAATACCATGGAGAGCATCATTAGGGACATCATGATGGACATGACATAGCTGAACAGGGAGGTCAGTTCCCCGGTGGTCATGGTCCCGCCGACAATAAACCGGGCGCCAAACCAGGATACCGACAGGATGCAGCTGTAAACCACCAGCATCATCACCGGGTTGTTAAGGGCCAGGATGCTCTCCGCCTTCACAAACAAACGGCACAGATTGTCTGCCGCCCCGGTAAACTTGGTGTTTTCATACTCCTCCCTCACATATGCCTTGACCACGCGGATGCCCGAGACATTTTCCTGGACACTTGCGTTCAGATCGTCATACCGTTTAAATACCACGTCAAATGTCTTTCTCGCCATCATCATAAAACATCCCAGCACACAGGCCAGGAACACAATGGCTGCCAGGAATATCATGCTCAGCCTGGGGCTGATCATAAATGACATCACCATGCTGCACACCAGCATCAGCGGGGAACGCACCGCTATCCTGATGCACATCTGGTAGGCGTTCTGGATATTGGTCACATCCGTGGTCATACGGGTCACCAGGCCGGCTGTACTGAATTTGTCAATGTTTGAAAAGGAAAATGTCTGTATTTTGTCGTAGATCCCCTTTCTCAGGTTACAGGCCAGGCCCGAGGATGCGCTGGCCGCATATTTCCCTGCCAGCGCCCCTGCCATCAGGCTGACCAATGCCATGACCACCATGATGCCACCATAGGTGTACACCTTTCCCATATTTCCTTCCTGTATGCCCTCGTCAATGATCAATGCAGTGACAAAGGGCAGCATGACTTCCATGATTACCTCCAGCGCGGTAAACAGCGGGGTCAGGATGGAATCTTTTTTATACTGTTTGATCTGTCCTAAAATAGTCCTCATATTCTGCTGTTCTCTCCTTATTCTTTATTTTCAGCCGCAGTCCGGGCCAAGCTTGGCCTGGCAACCCCAAATGCCTTGTGGATCTCAGTGGAACAAATGGTGTTGCCCGGATGTTCCAGAATAAAAAGCAGGACCAGTCCCCGGGAGGCTGTAAGCCCCATATCTGCCAGAAGCCGGTTCAGCAGACATTCTATCCCCATTCCCAGCTTCTTGATATTCCAAAGTACCCGTTCCTCTGATTCCCACATGTTCCTTCCTCCGTTTCCGCAAATGATTCCGCATAATAGTTAACTAGCTAACAATTATGTTACTTATATTTTATAACTCATTTTCGCTTGAATGTAAAATTCAAAAATGTTATAATCTATAAAAATCTTTTATAGTTAATGATTCAATTTATTTTTAGGAAAACATAGGAGGGGGAGAAATGAATACGGTTCAGTTAGAATGTTTCCTTGCCGTGGCAGAATACCTGAATTTTTCCAGGGCCGCAGAATCCCTGAAAATCACACAGCCTGCGGTAAGCCATCAGATCACATCCCTGGAGGATGAGCTGGGCGCCAGGCTTTTTATACGCACCAGCAAAAATGTAACCCTGACCGAAGCTGGTTTTATGTTTATGGAGGATGCTTCCAGCATAATAAAAATCGCCTCCAGCGCGAAAAACAGGCTGGGGGCGGGTTTTAATGATTCCCTGTTTCTTACCATTGGCTGCCATAATCAGTCTGAACTGAACATACTGCCTCCGGTCATAGAAAAGCTGGTAAAGCAGTTTCCCACCCTCCACCCTTCCATAAAGCTGATACCCTTTAAGTCCATGGCCAATCTGCTGGAAGAAGAACGCATCCACGTGATGTTCGGCTTCCACCAGGAGGAGATGAAGGGAATGCCCGGGCTGTTCCATGAACTAGGAAAGCTGCCCGTGTCCTGCGTGTGCAGCCCTGACCATCCCTATGCCGGACGCGGTTCCCTCAGCGTCCGGGAACTGCAGGGTCCCATGATTCTGTGCGAGCCCCATCGTCTCCCCCACTCCATTGAGCAGCTCCAGATGGGTATTTCCACAGCCCGGCATCCTTCCCAGCTTTACTTTGTGGATGGATATGAGAGCATATTGGCCCTGGTAAGGTCCGGGCTGGGCTTTTCCCTGCTTCCGTCTTACCCCGGCTGTGAAGGGAACGGACTGCGTTATGTACCGGTGACAGGGATCGACCCTGTTGTCTTCGGCCTGTTCCACAAGGGACTGAAGGGTAACCCGGTGCTGAAGGAATTTGTGCGGATCATGGACCACGAAATCACCACAAACTGATATCGTCATTTCCAATGGTTGGGGACGCAATCCCCCGTTTTCTGTTCACCTCGTAGATATTAAGTGTGTGGAATACCTGGGGTTTCTCTTCATATCCCACTGATATTTTTATTTCCCCGGCAGTGACATAATCCACCTTAAACAGCAGTTCTTCCTCCTCATCCTGGTAAAGGCCCAGTTCCTTCAGCCTGTTCTCCAGGAGATAGCAGGCTGCTTGCGGATCGATCTGGGGTTTCGGCTCCCAGGCACCGGTCCGGGAATCCAGGCAGTACCATGTTCCATCGATCATGTTCCAGCCCGTCAGCCGCTCCTGCCCGTCTTCGTAATACCACTGTCCATCCTGCTCCTGGACCCATCCGGCCGCCCATGCCGCCTGTGTGCTGCATACCAAAGACAGTGCAGCTGCCAGAAAAAATACTCTGATCTTATATATGCCCATGTTTTAATCCTCCCCTGCCCCGTGTTGCCGGCCTGACTTTAAAGATACCCTGTAAGCATATCATTAAAAGATAAACTTCATATAAATTCAGACAGGACAGAATATAAAATCATAAAATATTCACATTTCATATCCTATTCTATTCCAGGATCAGTCCGGGTTTGAATTTCAGGTAGTCCGAGGATACCAGACTGTATTCAATCCCATTTACCTCACCCTGAAAGCTGTCCTGATACCTGGCAGCTCCATGGCAGTGGGAGTAGACCACCTGACTGGCTCCATATTCCTCAGCGGTCCGCGTAAACACGCTTTCCATCTCCCCGATACTGGTGGGGGGATAATGCAGGAACATGATAAACTTCCTGAAACCTCCGGCAACCGCCAGCTCAAATGAGATGCGCAGCCGTTCCAGCTCCCGTTTTACCAGCTTCTCATACTGCTCCGGCGTATCCCTTCCCTCATAACAATATCCCTTTGTTCCAACCAGGGCGTACTCCCCATACATGTAATAATTATTCTGGAGAAATGACAGACTGCCCTGGTACAGATCATTCAGCTGACAGGTCTTTTTAGCGTCCCAGAACATATCATGGTTCCCCCTAAGCAGGATCTTCTGCCCGGGCAGTGAGGCGATGAAATCCAGGTCAGCCCTGCATTCATCCATGTTCCGGCCCCAGGAATGGTCACCGGTCAGGACCACTGTGTCCTGTTCACGGATTCGCTTTTTCCAGTTCTTCTCTATCTTTGCCACATGGTTTTCCCATTCCCTTCCATAGATACTCATGGGCTTATCCACCGTAAAGGACAGGTGCAGATCACCGATTGCATATAGACTCATCTTCTCATCTCCGTTATCGTTCTGGTCAGTCTCCTATGGTCCAGGGGCACTCCCCGGCGTAGAGACTGCACTCCATACACAATTTCCCGCTGCCGCCCACCCGGATCTTCTCCCCTGTGATTCTGGTATAAATCCGCGATTCCTTTCCCATCGTTTCTCCCTGGACAAAGGTATTGACAGCCCCGTCTTCTATAATCCCATTCCGTCTCAGATAATAAGTCAGAGCGCCGTTGGATGTGCCTGTGGCTGATTCCTCCGGTATTCCAACCAACGGAGCAAAGTTCCTGCAATAGGCCGTGCCCCCATCTGATCCGCCCAGACAGAACATATGGATCCCCACGGCCCGGTACTGCTTTGACAGTGCTGCAACTCTTTCCTGGTCCATGACAGCTTTGTAAAGGCTCTCCCTGTCTTTTACCGGGAGGAGTATATCGCACAGCCCGGTGCTCACAATACCAGGCACCAGATTCCCGGGTGCGGATGACAGGTCAAGGCCATATGCATCGTACAGCTGTCCCCTCTCTCTGGCGCTGAACTCATATCGGTATTCAGGCTCTGCCATATCCATCCATACCATACGGCGTTCCAGGGAAACAGCCAGTTCGCCCGCCAGGGTCCCTGCCCGATATTCCCCTATATGAATCCTCCCCGTATCCCGCATGGCTGCAAAGGAAGCGATGGTGGCATGTCCGCACAGCTCCACCTCCGCTTCAGGAGTAAAATACCGGATGTCAAACATATCTTCCCCTGTCTGTTTCACAAAGGCGGTTTCCGAATGCTTAAGCTCCGCTGCCAGGCTTTTCATAAATGACTCCGGCGGGAACGCCTCCTCCTTATCAAGCAGTACGACACCTGCCTGGTTCCCTTTAAATAGTTCTTCCGCAAATGCATCTACCACATATATCTTCATCTTTCCCTCCGGCCGAAACGCCCATTGCTCCAGGTATGCGATCATCCGGCGCTGAAACGAGGCCTCTGGAGATTGCTCAACAGAGGCCCGGTATCTATCTTCGATTTATTTATCATAACAAATCCCGGCTGTAAAATCAATGATGACAATCTTCGGCTTTCATCGGCCAAACTTGACAATCACGGAAAAGATTGTTATAGTATTTTCGTAACACTTTTGTAACAATTGTAATGGACTGTAAATACGGATACATTAAGAAAACCGAGGTTTTTATGAAACAGAATTGGAACCGTTCCAGCAGAAGAACTACCATACTTACCTTGACGGCAGCGGCCCTTCTGGGTCTGAGCGTATTTCCCTCTGTCTGTCCGCCAAGGTCAGCTGCTTTTCGTCCACACCAGATCGCTGCGGCCCCAGGTACGGAGCCTGCCAAACCTCAGGCCTCCATTGAACCCATGCAGGTTCCCCTCTCTCTTGCACCGGCCCCTTCTGAGTATGATAATAAAGCCGTGGCCAATGTCACGGATGTGTTAAATTTAAGGGCTGAACCCTCCACCGAAGGAAAGATCCTGGGAAAGTGCTACCGCGGCAGCGGCGGTGTGATCCTGGAGCAAAAGGATGGCTGGACCAAAATCCGCTCCGGGAAACTGGAGGGATGGCTTAAGAACGATTACCTGGTATTCGGGCAGGACATCAAGCCCCTGGCCAAGGAACTGGGACTTTTTACAGCCAAGGTTACCACACAAACGCTGAATGTGCGTGAGGAACCTTCCACAGAGTCCGCCATCGTGGGCCTTGCTGCCGGGGATGACTATTATCCTGTTTTGGAGGAAAAAGACGGATGGGCCAAGATCCAGCTGGCCTCTGACAGCAGCGGTTATGTATCCACCCAGTATACAAAGATCAGCGTGACTCCCGGCAAGGCAGTCAGCATAGAAGCGGAACAGGCTGCGCTGAAAGCAGCCGAACAGAAACAGGAAAAAAAGCAGGAAAAGAAAAAAGAAGAGGAAAAGCCAAAATATGTGATCAAAGCTTCCGATGATGAGGTTTACCTGATGGCAGCCTGCGTCATGATGGAATCCGGCGGCTATTCCTATGACGGACAGCTGGCCGTGGCCAATGTGATCGTCAACCGTGTCAAATCAGGGCGCTGGGGCGGTTCCATAACAGATGTGATCTATGCCCAGGGCCAGTTCCCCGGCGCCTCATCAGGTCTGTTGGACAAGTATCTCACCAAGGGACCCTCAAAAAGCGTGCTGAAAGCGGTCAAAGCCGCTCTGTCCGGCACCAATAATATAGGGGATTACCTTTTCTTCCAATCTACCAAAGCTGCTGATTACGGCAGCTACTCCTCCTACACGGTGGTGGGAGGCAATTGCTTTTATAAAAAATATCGGGCAGGTCCCCACTTTTGTGAAAGACTTGCCCACCTGGAAAACTTATCCTGCGCAAAGGGTAAACACCCGGGCCTCATTGTCCGCCTTGATCACCGGCATGGGAAGCCCGGCATACATAAGCGCGGCCCCTGAACATCTCAGTCCCAGCTCCGGTATCTCATACAGGCTCTGTTCCTCAAGGCCCTTAAGCTTTATGTAGATAATGCCCTTATTGGCCCCGGAAACGCGCTGTACATAGGCCACCACCGCGGCCTTCTTATCAGCTGACACGGACATAAACGCCGTGTACTCCCTCTCCTTTTCAGGATCGGTCAGACGATAGTGATCCCCATGGGCGCAGACCAGCCCGTGATCCTTATAATACCGTACCTGCTTTCTCACGGCCTCCTGTTCCTCCTCTGACAGCAGGTTCAGGTCAAGTTCATACCCAAAGGTGCCAAAGTAGGCCAGAGCAGCCCTTGTATCAATGGAAACCGTTCTCCCGGTCTGCTGGTTGGGGCATTCCGAGACATGGGCGCCCATGACAAACGGCGGATAGATCATGGAGGTGCCGTACTGGATCAGGATCCGCTCCATTGCATCCGTATCATCAGAACACCATATCTGAGGCATGTAATAGAGGACTCCCATATCAAATCTTCCGCCGCCTCCGCTGCACCCCTCAAACCGTACGCCGGGGAACGCCCTGGTCAGCTTGTCCATGAGCCGGTAAAGGCCCAGCACATACCTGTGGCAGAGTTCCCCCTGCCTGCGGGCCGGGAGAGCTGCTGAGAATCGGTCCGTCATGCTCCGGTTCATGTCCCATTTGATATAATCGATCCCGGCATCCTTAAATTCTTCGTAGAGCTGTTCAAAGACCTGGTCCACCACTTCATCCCTGCTGAAATCCAGAATCAGCTGATACCTCTGCCTGGTGGGTTTCCTGCCCGGGATCCGGATGCACCAGTCCGGATGTTCCTCATAAAGCCGCGAGTCCTCATTTACCATCTCAGGCTCGATCCAGATGCCGAACTTCAGTCCCTTTTCGTGGATCCTCCGGGCAAACCCGGGGATGCCGCTGGGCAGTTTATCCAGATTGCACTGCCAGTCTCCAAGCCCCCTGTACTCATCCGTCCTTCTTCCAAACCAGCCGTCATCCATCACAAACATTTCAACGCCCAGTTCCTTTGCCTTGCCGGCTATGTCCACCAGCATCTCCTCGTCAAAGTCGATCATGGTGGCTTCCCAGTTGTTGATCAGGACCGGACATCTCTGGTCAATGAACTGCTTGGGGATCAGGTGATATTTGACGGCGCGGTGGAAATTATGGCTCATTCCCGTAAGTCCCAGGGCGCTGTATGTCATCACGGCCTCCGGCGTCTCAAACACACCGCCTGTCTCAAGCTCCCAGTACAGGGTCTCCGGATTCACCCCTGCCACCAGCCTGGTCTGCTTAAAGTCATTGACCTCCACTGTGATCGCAAAGTTCCCGCTGTAAACCAGAGCGATTCCCCAGCAGTCCCCCGAATCCTCCGTGGCACCGGGGGCGCAGAGCACTGTGGACGGATTCTGATAGTGGCTGGATATTCCCCGCACACTGTCCACAGTGATCTTACCGTGCCTTACAGGCGTTCTCTCCGGGCAGCGCTCATGTCCCCAGCTTCCGTAAAAGCTGATCATGTCCATCTGGTCCGTGGGGAAGGAAATGCAGGCGGAGTGGGCTGCATTTACATATACGGTCCCCTTTCCCATGTTCCTGATCCTGGCACACCGGGTGATGATGTCATGTTCTTCCAGCACGCCGTAGACAAGGGTCACCTCCATATCCGTATAGGGGTCCCGCAGCAGCACCTCCAGCGTCTTCCAGAAACCGTCCTGTTCTCTCAGGGAAGGCATTCCATTCAGGCTGTATTTCCCTTCCATGATCCTGTGTGATACGTATCTTAAATCAATGCAGTTGGAGCCGTCCCCGTTGATCACGCTCACTGCAGCCACCTTAAAATCCGACACTCCGAATCCGGGGTACTCCTGCTCGATCAAATCCAGGCTTATGGTCCTGTCCTTTTCAGCTTCATGGGGATTGGCTTCAAATCCGTGGCGGATCCTGACCGGAAGGTACTCCGCTGTGTCCGGGATCCGTCTGCCGTAATAGAGATGTTCCAGAAAACCAAACTCCGCCACGCGAAACTGGTAGGTGGTATTCCGGGTGTCCAGCCGGAATACCTGTTTTTCTTTATCATATATGATGCTCATGTGTTACCTCCGATCGTCTGCTGAGGGCTCCTACTTAATGGCGCTGTCCACCATACCCTGTATGAAGTATTTCTGAAGGAACAGGAACACCACGATCACAGGAAGGATTCCCAGGAATGCCGCTGCCGCCGCCCCGTTCACATTTGCCGAATCAGCTGAGAAAAAGCCTGCAATGGCCAGTGTGATGGTCTTGATCTTAGGCGACTGGAGCAGATATAAAGCAAATTGATAGTTGTTCCAGCAGTTCACCCCGGTGATAATGACCACAGAAGCAGTCACCGGCTTCAGCTGGGGCATGATGATCCTGAAAAATGTCTGGAACGGGCCGCAGCCGTCAATGGCCGCAGCCTCCTCAAGGGCAATGGGGATGCTGCTTATAAAACTGGAAAACAGAAAAATGCTGGTGGGCAGCTGGAAGGTAAGCAATGTTACGATCATGCCCCAGTAGGAGTTGATCCCCTGCACCTTTGCCATAAAGGAGTAAAGGGGAACCAGGATACTTAAAGGCGGGATCATCATCACACCCATAATAAATCCTTTTACCAGATTGTTCATCCTGTTTCTGTTCCTGGCAATAGGATAAGCTGCCATGGCGCCCACCACCACGATCAGGAGAATGGAAATGCCGCTGATGATAACCGTATTCTTGAGGGCCAGCAGCATTCCGCCCCGTTCCAGGGCTGTGTATATGTTCTTCAGGTACACATAACCCGGGAACGCCCATCTTGAGGAGTGGTCGTAAGGAGATTTGAATGCAATGGCAAGCACCATGTAAATGGGCACAAAATGAATGACAATGATAACAAATGCCAGGATATATTTCCAGGTATTGGACCGCTTGGAGCTTTCCATTACACATCCACCTCCTTCCTGTCAAAGTATCCCATTACCACATTGCTGATGATCATGATCAGCAGGAATGAGAAGATCCCGATGGCAGACGCATAGCCTGCGGACTGGGCTGAAAAGTACTGGTTGGTGACCAATGTGGACAATGAGTGGGTACTGAACCCTGGTCCCCCGCTTGTAAGGGCCATGACAAGGTCAAAAAGCTTCAGTCCTCCAATCAGGTTCAATATGGTGGAGGATGAGATGGCCGGCATCAGAAGGGGAAGCGTCACATGGCGAAACCGCTCCCAGAAGGTAGCCCCGTCCAGCATGGCTGCTTCATAGTACATGGACGGCACGTTCTGCAGGCCGGCCAGATAGATGACCATGGCAACGCCCACAAACTGCAGGGAATTGACCAGGACAATGATCACAATGGCGTAATTGCTGTTCACCAGCAGGTCCACGGGCTGCATGCCCAGAGCGATCAGTATATCATTGACCGCCCCTCCGTCATACTGGAAAAAGAAGTACATGATGTAGCCCATGATCAGCGGGGCGATCATGACAGGCATGTAGATAATGGTGCGCACCAGGGAACGGCCCTTGAATTTTGTGTTTAAGAACATGGCATAACCAAGCCCTAATATATTTTGGATGACCGTGCTCATGATGCCGTAAATCAATGTGTTGACAAGGGCTGTTTTTACATTTGCATCCTGGAACAGCCGGATGTAATTCTTAATCCCCACATATTTCATGCTCTGTGAGTATCCGTTCCAGTTGGTAAAAGAAAGACGGATACCCTGGATAAAGGGATAGATCACAAAAACCAGAAACAGCAGGATTGCCGGCAGGTAAAACAGATTGATGACTGAATTTTTCCGAACCTTCATATTTACTCCTGTGCTTTCTTTTCCTCATAGCTGGACTTCATCTGGTCTACAGATATGGTCAGGGCATCGGACTGGCCTGAAAGGAGGGTGGCTCCTGTCACGCAGAGATCGTTCCACATGCCGCTTGGCAGGTACTTTCTGTCAAAATAAGGGATGTTCAGGATGGAACTGTCCGTTGAATACTTGTCATAATATGGCGCCAGTCTTCCTGTGTCGCTTTCCACATTGTCAAGTCCGGAGGGCATACCGCATTTGGTTGCCAGGTAGGAGCAGATATCTTCACGTGCAAGAAAATCCATAAACTGCTTCACTTCCTCGGGATGTTCTGTGGTCTTTGACATGCCCACTGCAAAATGCTCGCCTGTCATCAGCGCCTGCTTAAGGCCCTCTTCCCTGGCTGGAAGCGGCATAAAGCCCATCTCCGTGTCCGGATTCTGTACATAAGTCTCGGTGATGCCGCTGGCTGCCGTAAACATAAATGCTGCCTTCTCAGCTGCCAGTGCCTTGATCCCTGTCATATAATCAGCGGTCACGGCATCTGTGTTAAAATATCCCTTCTGTCTCCAGGAATCGATCATCTCCACTACGGTGTTCCATTTGCTCCAGTCAAAGCTTCCGTCTAAAAGCGCCTGCTGGTTGGCCTCGTCCTGGTTGGTGATCAGGGTCGGGGCTACGAAATCCATCATGTTTCCAATGGTGTAATTATCTTTTCCGCCCAGCTGGATGGGTGTTTTTCCCGCTTCCTTGATCTGCTCGCAGGCTGTCTCAAAATCAGCCCATGTCTTGATATCATCCACATTCACTCCAGCTTCCTTCAGCACATTCACGTTATAGATGATCCCTGTCAGGTCCATGTCAATGGGAAGGGTAAACAGGTTTCCATCCTGGTCCGTGATCTGCTCCTGAATACTGGGTGAGATGTGGGAGGCAAAGGAAAAATCATTTAAGGGCGCCAGGTATTCCGCATATCTGGCCACTGCCCAGCCATGGGTCGTCCATGCATCGGGAAGCTGGTTGGATGCCATCCTGGTTTTCATAATATCAGAAAAGTTGCTGCCTGGCATCACTGCCTCCACGCCGATCCCTGTTTCCTGGGTAAACTGCTTGCATACCTCCTGTACGGCGTCACTGACCGCCTCGCCGTTTAAGTTGTACAAAAATTCAATGGTCACGCCTGTGGATGCCGCCGCCTCCCCCTGGCTATCTTCCTTCTCTCCCGCCTTCTCAGCTGACGTCTGCTCTGCGGTCTGCACCGGCTCCTCGGGAGCTTTGGAGCATCCTATCATATTGACTGCCATCAGGCCCGCAAGGGCCGCTAACGCTAATTTCTTCATAAATTTCCTTCTCCTTTTTACACTGTGTTTTTCAGCCGGCTTTCTTTGTAGCTTAAGTCTATCACACCGGGTCCATTTTCATAAGGTACCCAAATCTACACTTTGAAGCTCATTTCTATCCTGGGGCTGAAAAGAATTGCTAAACAGGTCTGATCTGTGTAGAATAAACATGTAAGACATACCCTGGGAGGATTGGTTGTGATACGCCTGAAAAAAAGACAAAGTTTCCAGAGCCGCCTGCTGGCCCTGTTCCTTATAAGCATTGTGCTGCCCATTGTCATCTTATCCGCTGTGCTGGCCTGCTATTTCCAGAACCGGATCTATGAAGACAATGACAAATACTTTTCCACCTCGCTCTATTCCGTCTCCACCCATTTAAGCACCTATGCCTATGACTTAAAGCGACTGACCCTGACCCCTTATATCTATGATGATATACTGAATTTTTACACGGCCGTTGACAATGGGAACTATACCCGGGACGGGTCACGGGATTACACCATTGAGCGCTATCGGCAGAACTACATCACCGCCCTGCAGCGCATCCTGATCACCGCCAGGGAGGATATTCTTGCCGTGTCCTTTGTGCCCGCAAACCCGGACAACCACATCATGGTCACCACCACAAAAAACAGCGACTTTATAGACAATACCGAGTATGCCTATGAGTCGGAGGCCTGGTACCAGAATAATCTGGACCACGACCAGCCCTATGACTTTATTGTATCGGATTCCCCTGTTTACCTTGGCTCGGACAGGGCTGTTATCTCTGCCGTGCACACGGTGAGGAATGTGTACACCAAGCGGAAGCTGGGAGTGATACGGATCGATGCCTCGGACAAGATCATAAAGGATATCTTTAAGAATGTAACGCTCAGTGAGAACTCGGGATTTGTCATTGTGAACCAGGATGGAAACCTGGTCTACCAGGTGGGAAAGGTGGAGGAGGATGTGATCCGCGAACTCCCCCTGGCCGGTCAGACGATCCGGACCGGAAGCGATACCTATGACCTGTATAAAAGTGAGATCTCAGGAATGCCGTGGCAGCTGGTGTTTGTCTCCTCCCGCAGGGATACAGCCAGAGAGGTGTCCATTATATGGAGCCTGGCCGCGGCCTTAAGCCTGGCATCCATCATCACCGCGTACTTTATTTTCCGCTCCAACTCCCGCCGGACATCCCTGGCCCTTAACTCCATCCTGGAGGTGATGCAGGAGGTTGCAAAGGGAGACTTAAACACATCCGTGCCCGACACGGTGCTCCTTAAGAATGATTCCTTTAACACAGAGGAATTTTCCCTGATCGCTGAAAACTTAAACGAAATGATACAAAAGCTGCAGCTCTACATTGACCGCTCCTACAAGTATGAGATCAGCCGTCAGGAAGCGGAATACCGGGCGCTGCAAAGCCAGATCAATCCCCATTTCCTTTATAATACGTTAAACTGCTTTATTTCCATGAACCGTCTGGGAATGAAAAAGGAACTGGAGGACAGCATCATACAGCTGACCAGGATATTCCGCTACACCTGCAACAACGCCAAGCTGACCACGGTAAAGGAGGAGTTCGCATTCTGCACCCAGTACTGCCAGCTTTTGAAAATGCGCTATGACGAGCGCCTGACCTTCCACTGCCAGGTGGAGGAGGAGGCTGCCGGGATCTCCATTCCCCGGCTTCTCATCCAGCCTCTGGTGGAAAACGCCATCAAGCACGGCATGGATACGGAGGGGATCTCCATTATCATCTGGATCACGGCCTCTGTCCGCGACCGCGCATTGATCCTGGAGGAACGCAACAACGGCGTCCCCATTCAGGTAGACGCCGTTTATGCAGAGGGAAAAGTAGGGATCCGCAATGTGGAAAACCGGATCAGGATGATCCATCCCCAAGCGGTATTTGAGATCGGTCTGGAGGATGGGATCACATCCGTCATTATTAAAATACCTTTGGAGGAGGATATGGAACATGAAGATCATATTGGCTGATGACGAACGTCTCACCCGGCTGGGACTTAAAAATATGATAGAGGAGCTTTATCCTGACGCCCATCAGTTTCTGGAGGCATCGGACGGTGAAAAACTGCTGGAAATGCTGGAACAGGAAACCCCTGACCTGATCTTCCTGGACATCCACATGCCCAGGCTCACCGGGCTGCAGGCATTTTCAAAGTTCAGCGCCAAAAGGATACCGGTTGTCATGCTCACCGGGTACGCTGAATTTGCCTATGCCAAGGAGGCGTTAAAGCTGGGCGCCCTGGATTATCTGCTAAAGCCGGCCAGCCTGGACGAGGTGCAGGCCACCATGGAAAAGGCACTGGCCATCTGCCGGGAGCGGGAGGCGCTGCTGAAAAAGGACTATGAACTGGAGTTTGAAAAAATCCTTGACCTTTACACCACCATCGGCTTTTTGCAGGCCCCCAGGTTTGTCCTGCCTCCCTACACTGTGCTGCTCTTTTATTTTGACCACTATGAACAGGAGACCTTCCGAAGGGACCTGGATGCTCTGAGCACTGTTCTATCCCGCATCTGTAAACGCCGCAGGGCGCTGTCCACCATCTCGTTTTTGTCTACCGGTGAGCTGTGCTTCCTTGCCAGCGCCTCCATTACAGCGGACGAGTTTATACCGGATCTGAAATACTTTAACGAGACCTGCGGGTGTATTGCAACCGGGTTCTATGCGTCCGCTGACGGGCTTTCCTCACTGTTCGGACAGATCGAGTCCATCCAAAAGGAGGAAAGCCTGCGATACTGCGTCTGCCTGGGGTCTCTGATCTCTGATAGGGAGCGCGCCGCCCACAAGGAGCTGCTGCCCTTTTCCGGCCTTTTGGAAAAGCTTCTGCTGGCCCACCGGGCAGGGGACAGCATGGAATTTCAGAAACTGATCCCGCAGCTGGACCAGTTTTCCCATCAGGACAGGATCCTGTCCCTGTGTGATCCTTCCCTGAACCGCATCCTATCCCTTGAATCCGGCGAAGATGTCCATATCCGCTCCTACAGCCAGCTCACAGAGTTTTTAAAGCAGATGATCTCCGGCCGTCAGACCGTGGACCTGGTGGACAGGATCAATGCCTATGTGGATGAACACTATATGGACCAGATCGGCATTAACACCATTGCGGACATGATCGATATCTCCCCCAATTATCTCAGCCGCATCTACAAGCTGAAAACAGGGGAAAATTTCATTGACCATCTCACCGGTGTCAGGATGAAAAAAGCCCGGGAACTTATGTCCGGCGGGCAGACATCCAGTGTCCGGGAAACGGCTGAGCGGGTGGGGTATTTCAGCACCCGGTACTTTACCAAGGTATTCCTCAAAAATACCGGGATGCTGCCATCGGAATATATGAAACGTTTTGTTTTGAGCCTGGAAAACTAACAGCCGGACCCTTCATCTTTCCTTGCCCCTTCATCCTTCCTTGCCCCTTCATTCTTCCTTGCCCCTTCATCCTTCCTCACCCCATCATCCCGCATATCCGGTCCACCGCCACCTTATTGGAGACAATGGAGACCTCAGGAAACTGCTTGTAGTTAGGGAGCATTTCCAGGGTCAGGTAATCATTGTAGCCCACTGCCCTCAGAGCCTCTGTCACCTTTACAAAGTCCACGTCCCCTGCAAAGAGGTCGGTAAAGGCTCCCAAGCCTGCCTGGCCGGTGCGGTAATCGGATAAATGGATCTTCCTGATCAGGCTTCCCAGGATCCCGATCCAGTCCTCGGGGTAGCCCACATACATGATATTGCCCACGTCAAAGTAGACTCCCATGGCGGGAGAACCCACATCCTGCACCAGTCTCTTCATCTCCAGGGGGGAGAGGAGGAAACGGTTCCACACATTCTCGATCCCAATGGATACCCCGGCGCGTTCAGCCAGGGGAGCCAGGGACCTAAAGGCTTTGACGCAGCGCTCATAGGCCACGTCATAGCGGATCCGCTCCGGTTTGGAGGCAAAGTCGCAGCCCACATAACCGGGTACCACAAGGATGGTATCCGCTCCCATGAGGGCAGCGCATTCAATCTGTTTTTTTATAATATCCTCTGCCTTTTGCCGGATGGACGGGTCGTTGGACACAAGGTTGTTCTCCCACAGGGACCATACCCCCACGCTGGGTATCTCCAGCCCTGTGTCCTGTGCCATTTTTTTTATCTCCAGTATTTCCCGCTCCGATGTGTTCTGGTTTAAATATCCATTCTCGCTGAGGACAGGTTCCACTCCATCATATCCCGCCTGTTTGACCAGTGGAAACAGATGCCTTAGATCCGCATCCTCTGTAAAAGAAAACATACTGACTCCGGTTTTCATTCTTCCCTCCTAATTATATGAAATGCACTCTCGGAATATAGTCCGGGAAATTCCCCGACTACACCGAAGCCTGCCTGTCATAATCCACCTCTGCCTTTTCCCCTGTTTCCAGGGAGGTCTTGATGGCTTCCATGGTGCACAGCACCTCCCGCACCTGTTCCACTGTGATGATGCCTGATTCGCACCTGCGCTCAATGCAGTCCACAAAGTGTTCCAGCTCAATCTCATAGGCGTCCCTGAGGTTGACGGGAAGGGTAGTTATGGCGCCGTTTTCGTAAATCCGCGTCTCCCGTTTGGAGGATGCCACATCCTCCAGGTTATGCCCTGCCTTCATGGCGTACTCATAGGTCTTTTGGCTTCCCACCAGCCGCAGCTCCATAGTGAAGGGATATCCCTTTTCCATCTCGATCACTCCCTGGACGGAGGCGGAGATGCCTGATTCAAATGTCAGCATGCTGCTCACATAGTTCCAGCATCCGTCTTTGTTCTGCTTTCCGGACGCGTACACACTCTTGACCCTTCCAAGAAGCCAGCACAGGTAGTCCACATCATGGAGATGAAGGTCCAAAAGCCCGCCTCCGCTGTTCTGGGGTTTCCTGTACCACTGGCTCCAGGCGGGGTGCTCCGACATGCGGGCTGCAAACACATAGTTCAGTTCACCCAAACTTCCTTTCTCATACATTTCCTTGGCATTCACATATTCCGGCCAGAACCGCAGCACCTGGCCAACCATCATCAGGACCCCGGCCTCCTTTACCGCCTTCATCATACGCTCCAGGGAGCTGACCTCAAGGGCCACCGGCTTTTCACAGAATATGTGCTTCCTGTGCCTGGCGCCCATAAGCACATACTCCTCGTGAAGAAATGTGGGAAGGCATATATCCGCCACATCAAACTGACATTCCTCTAACATCTGGTGAAAACTGCTGTAGTACCTGCAGTGATACTTTTCCGCAAACGTTCTTCCCAATGTCTCGTTCTGATCACACACAGCCGCTATCTCAGCATTACTGATATTCTGGTAGGCGGTTCCATGGGTTCCTCCCATAAAACCGGCTCCTAAGATTGCTATTCTTACCACTGCCCTACCTCCTATTTCTTCTTAATATTATTTATATTGCTCAGCACCACCGCGCAGACAATGATGGCTCCGGTGATAATGGTCTGGATATAGGTCTCCACCTGGAGAATGTTCATGGCATTGCTGATAACGCCCATGAGCACGCAGCCCAGAAACGCTCCTGAGACAGTCCCCTTGCCTCCGTCAAATGTAACTCCGCCAATGATGGCCGCGGTCAATGCGCTGGTTTCATATCCGGTTCCAGCATTGGCGGTGATGGAGTCGATCCTGGCTGAAAAGATCACCGCTGCTATGGCGCAGAAAAAGCCGGCAATGGCATAGATAATGATCTTATACCTGGTAACATTGATACCAGACAAAAAGGCATTTTTCTCATTGCCGCCAATGGCCACGATGCGTCTTCCAAACTTGGTCTTGTTCATGAGGAAATATGACAGCATGACCATTGCGGCCAGCACAAACAGCATTACCGGAAATACATCAAACAGCTTTGTCTTTCCAATGGCATTAAATGCACCCCCAAAGCTCATGATCCTGCCTCCCGATATGGTCAGCGCCAGCCCGTAAAACACCTGGCTGGTCCCCAGGGTAATGATCAGGGGGATGCACTTGCTTTTCGCGATCACAAACCCGTTGAGCACTCCGCAGGCGACCGCTGCCCCGATCCCGGCCGCAACAGCCAGAGGGATATTCCTGCTTGTGTTGATGATCTGTGCCATGACAACCCCTGACAAAACCATGATATTCCCCACCGACAGGTCAATGCCTCCGCTGATCAGCAGCATACTCATAGCCATTGTCAGGATACCGATCACGGAAATCTGCTGAAAAATGGTTATGAGGTTTTTGACTGCGATGAATTTCGGATTGATCATGGACACCACCGCAATGATGGCCACAATTACAAATGCCAGCAGAATTCTTTGGTCTTTTAACAGTTTTTTCCTATTGTTCATCTTTTTTCACCCCTAACGCTCGTTTAATAATCTCCTGCTCCGTGATCTGTTTTCCGGTAAGCTCACTGTCCACTGCACCGTTTCGGATCACAAGCACCCTGTCGCTCATGGAGATCAGCTCCGGCATATCCGAGCTGATCATGATAATGCATTTTCCCTGTTTGGTCAGCTCAGACATCTGCTTATAAAATTCCGCCTTGGCATTCACATCGATCCCCCTTGTGGGTTCATCGAATATATAGATCTCCTGCTGCGCAAACAGCCATTTTGCCAAAACCACCTTTTGCTGGTTTCCGCCTGACAGGTAAACCGCCTCTGTCCACACACTGGGGGTTTTTATCCTCAGTTTCTGTACCAGGGGTTCAATGAGGCGCGGATGCTTTTTTATATCCACCAAAAAGCCCTTGATCTGTTTCCCCAGTCCCACAATGGTGGCATTTTCCAGCACACTGATATGGAGCATCAGGCCCAATCCCTGCCGGTCCTCGGTAATGTGGGCAAACCCATGTTCAATGCTTTCCCTGGGATTGCGGATCACTACTTTTTTGCCGTTGATCAAAACATCTCCCCCGTATTTGGGGTCCGCACCGGTGAGAGCCCTTACGATCTCTGTCCTTCCTGCTCCCACCATGCCGGCAAATCCAAGGATCTCCCCTTTTCTCACCGCAAAGCTGACCTTAGGCCCCTCCTTTTTCAGCTGCAGGTCCCTGACCTCCAGCATCACTTCCCCGATCTCATGCCTTTCTTTCTGGTAAAAGGTGTCCACGGGACGGCCCACCATGTCCCGGGTAATGACGGAGAGCTCAATGTCCCTGTTTGTATTTTCATATGTATTTACAACAGCCCCATCGCGGATAACCGTGATACGGTCCGCGATCTGCCGAATTTCTTCAAGATAATGAGAAATATATATAATTCCGATCCCCTTGGCCGCTATGGTCTGTGCCAGCTGCAGGACCTTGGCCGCGTCTTCCACATTAAACATGGACGTGGGTTCATCCATGATCAGTACCCTTGGCTCAATGGAAAGAGCCTTTAATATCTTCACAAACTGCTGGTCGGACACGGACAGGTCCTCGATCTTTGTCAACGGGTCGATGTGGATCTTCAGGTCCTCCATCTGACGCCTTGTCTCCTCCAGCATGGCCTTAAAATTCACCAGGCCGAACCGGTCCGCCACTTCATTTCCCACATAAATGTTTTCCACCACATTCATACTGGGAACCAGATCATTTTCCTGATATACAATATTGATCCCCAGCTCCTTGGACAGGGTGGGTGTCAGGGTCCTGTAATCCTTTCCATCAATACAGATCTTTCCGCCGCTGGGAGTGTAGGCGCCGCTGAGCACCTTCATCAATGTGGACTTTCCGGCCCCGTTCTCCCCCACCAGGCAGTGGATCTCTGATCGGTACAGATCAAAAGTGATACCGGACAGCGCATATACGCCTGAAAACTCCTTGACAATATCCTGCATTTCAAGGATCGGCTTCTCCCTATAATCAACATTCATTCGTATCACCTCCTGTAACTCTCAATAAAGCTGCCTGAAGGTGCAATGATTTCTCAAACACGCCATGAGGCAGCTTCATAAATTTCTTACTTGGTCCTGATCGATCCTTTACTTGCCGTATACATAGTCGTAAGCAGCTGCATAGTCATCCCATGCAATGAACTCGTCCAGCTTGTCCGCAGATACAGGCACGATGGGAAGGGAAACAAATTTCTCAGGTGTCTTGCCCTCTACCACGGCATCATACAGGTTCTTAAAGGTCTGAACGCCCTGGATGGATACGGGGGCTGTCATATTAGCAGCCTCCACGCCGTCTTGAAGCATCTTGTAGTCGTCCGGTGAACCACCTGTGGAGACAATGGGGATGTCCGCCATATCCGCATCCTTTAATGCCTGATAGCAGCCCTGGGCCATCATGCCGTTGTTTGCGAAAATGTAATCAAACTCCTGTCCTGTGGAAATAAAGTCCGTGGTTACATTGTACGCCTTGTCTGTCAGCCAGTCGCCGTGAAGGGTTGCAACCACTTCCACCTGGTCGCCCAGATCCGCCAGCGCGCGGTCCACGCCTTCCTGGTACTTCTCATATACGCCCGCGCCTTCCTGGCCCGCGCAGAAAAATACCTTTGCCCCTGGTTTTGTCTCAGCAATATACTTCATGGCCGCATAACCGATCTGGTCATATTCGCAGGCCACGGAAGCTATGTAATCCCCGGGATCATCAATATCCATTGCAAAGTTTTCAATGGTAACCGGGATATTGGCCTCGTTGGCCATCTTTACAAGCTGTGCTCCCTGCTCTGTGGAGATAGGGAATATGGAAATGCCGTCCACCTCCTGCTGGATCAGGGATTCCATGGCTGTGATGGATTCCTCCAGACTGTTCTTGGAATCCAGGACAATGGTTTTTACCTCCACATCCGCCTGTGAAGCAGCGTACTCAAATGCTTTGGAAGAATACTCGTTCCAGATATCCGTATTGTCGTAAGCAATGTAGCCGAATGTGTAGCTGTCCTTGGCTGCTTTTGCCTCTCCTGTGGTCTCCTCCGGGGCGGTATCCCCGGACTTGGCTGCCTCAGTGGTCTCCTCCTTGCTCTCCTGGCTCTGTGCGGCTGTTGTGGCTGCCGCCGGCTCCTGCTTTGCCCCGCATGCGGCCATGGATGCCACCATGGCACCGGCCATCAGAAGCGCTGTTACTTTTTTCATCTTTCTCATGAATGATCCTCCTTCATATTCTATCTGATACACCTGACAGGCTCCATGATCCCATCGGCCCCTGGAAACGTCAGGATGTAACGATCTCCCTGTTACAGTTCAAATCCCTGGCATTTTAAGTAGGCGGCTGATTCCATGACAGCCTGGTTTACCGCTTCCAGACTTTCCGCGCCCTCAGGCGTAAATTCAATCTCAATGCTGAAGGGGCAGCCGTTCCCCGCCAGGGAAAGCTTTTGGAAGATCTGTGAAAAGTCCACATTTCCTTTTCCCAGAGCGGGAAAATTCCATTCCCTTATCTCCCCGGCTTTATCCTTTAAATGGATGAATTTCACATCTGCCATGCAGGTGTCAATATCCTCCTCGGGCTTCACCTCTCCATAATAGATCACATTGGCCGTGTCATAGTTGATCCCCACCAGTGGCGAACCGATGCGGTCCGTTATCTCCTTTAATATGGTCCCTGTGGCATGTTCCCCATGGGTCTCTAAAACTAGGGTAAGGCCGCATTCCTCCAGGTATGGGAGCAGCATCCTGATATGCTTTGCCACCAGCTCAAGGGTTGCCTTTTCCCTGTCCTCCAGGTGTGCCTCCCCCACGGAGGAGACAATATAGTCACAGCCGAAAAATGCAGCCAGCCTGATATTCCTTATAAAATCCTCCAGGCGTTCCCGGTCCATCAGGTTGCAGTGTCCGCTCATGGCAAAGGGCACCAGCTTAAGTTCCTTCATCTTTTCCCTGATACCGTCCAGATACTCAAATGTCTGGCTTGGGAACACATGCTCGGTCCACCCCTTGGTGGCGGTCAGCTCCACGTAATGAAATCCTGCCGCAGCAATGCCTTCCAGGGCATCCTCCACGCTGTAACCGTGGTAGCAGTTGGAATTAACTCCTATGGTCCGCTTCATACCATATCCTCCTTAATACAAAAATAATTTTCCCTTCATATCTTCCATAAAATCATAGTGGGTGTCCATAAAATACTTGGCCGCCCCCCGGAATACCGCATCCTCCCTCAGTGTGGTAAAACGGATATCAACGTCCTCTACAAACTGACGGAACCCCACGGTCTTCACCCGTTCCAAAACCCGTTCCAGATACAGATCCCCAAGCTTGCGCCCCATTCCTCCGATGATAATGGTATCCGGGTGGAACATGGTGATGAGATTGCCCAGGCCAAAACTCAGATCATCCGCCAGCGCGCGGATCAGGCGAAGCGCCCCCGGTTTTCCCTGCTGTGCCAGCTGCCCCACATGGCGGAACAGGATCTGCTCCGTTCCCTCAAATTCCTCCAGGGCATTGCATTCCACGGCACGTTTTGCCAGCACGATCTCTCCGATCCGGTTCTCCAGACATCCCCGGTTGCCGCAGCTGCATGGCTCGCCGTCCCGGTCAATGGAAAAATGTCCGAACTGAGTCCCCATACCGGTGGCCCCTCTCAGGATATTCCCATTCTGGATCAGACTGGCACCCACGCCTTCATTGATGTTCAGGTACACATAGTTCTTAATATCCACATTGCCAAAGGCGTTCTCCGCATAGGCCAGGCAGGCCGTATCGTTGAATATGGCCAGGGGAAGATCCTTTACCTGTTCCCTCAGGCCGGTCACCACCTGGTCGTCCACGCCCAGGGACAGGACCATGGAAATAATCCGTTTTTTTTCACTGTCAATAATACCCGGGATCACGAGACAAATCCCCAGCACATGCCGTTCCCCGCAGTGCCTGTCCATAAAATCCTTGGTAATGGACCAAATCCGGACCGCCGGGTCCTCCCCCTCTGCCGGAGCCGTCTCCTCCAGTATCTCAACCTCGAATCCGGCGGAAACCAACGAAACCTGGATGGTGCGCTTTCTCCAGTTGAGAACAATGACACAATCCCTCCTGTCATTTACCGCCAGGCTGTTGGGCCTGCGCCCCTGGCGCTTGCTCTCCACCGCACCCTCATCCACAATACGGCCTTCCTGGATCAGCTCATCCACAAGGGCTGAAACCGTAGTCTTGCTCAGCTCGGTCCTGGCAGCCAGATTCACTCTGGAAATCCCCGGGTTCTCTGAGATCAGCATATATATCTTTTTTTTGTTAACGGCTTTTATCACTTGTTGGTTAATCATATGGTATATTCCTCTTGATCTGCATTAATAGGATTTAGTTAGTCCACTGGACTAATTAACCGGATTATAACATCCATATCTTATTTTTGCAAGCATTATGTCTATAAATTTTTGATTAACAATATGTGTTTTGGGTAGTATTAACAGACAGGACGTTGATTACGTAAAAGAATCTGATATGGAGATATTTTCTCATTAGATGGTTAACGAACTATTTTATCAACTGGGCGCTTGAAGAAAGGGGGACATTCATGTTAAATTCAAACCAGTGTTTCATAACAATGTTTTGGATCATCCAGAAGGTGATGTAGACTCTCACATAGATGGCTGTGCCAAGATCTGTATCAGGGGGGTATCCCTGCGCTCCATTGCCAGGCGGGCCCGGACAAGCACCGGTTCTATCTACACCCGGCTTGGGGACAAACACGGTCTGTTCCTGGCCCTGGTCTACCATTCGGTCAAGGAACTTCTTATATGGTGCATACCGCCAAAAGGGCGGCAGAATGGAGGATAAGATAATGAATAAGTTTTTTCAAAACACATGCAAACCCCAGGGGGCTGTGGGAAAACTGATGGTGACCATGATGAATAAGGGGCATGCCGGCCTGGCTGGCTGGGGGCTTTCCCATCTCGCCCTGAGAGACGGAATGGATATACTGGATATTGGCTGCGGAGGCGGGGCCAATCTGGCCGCCATGCTCTTGGCCGCACCTCAAATCAATGCCGTGGGCATGGACTACTCCTCCGTAAGTGTGGAAAAATCCAGGCAAACCAATAACGCGGCTGTTCGGGCCGGCCGCTGCCGGATCATCCAGGGAGATGCCTCTGCCCTGCCCTTTGAAGGCAATTCCTTTGATCTGATCACTGCCTTTGAGACTGTCTATTTCTGGCCGGAACTGGATTCCTGCTTCAGGCAGGTCTGCCACACCCTGCGCACCGGCGGCATTTTCCTGATCTGCAATGAAGAATCAGATCCCGAAAACGACAGATGGTCCAAGCTGATTCAGGGCATGACCATTTACAGCGGGGAGGATCTAAAAGACCGTCTGGAAAAGGCTGGTTTTGCGGATGTCTCCTATGAATATGAAGAAAAACGCCATTGGCTATGTATCACTGCTAAAAAAGCATGACCCCGGCCTTCTCATACTCGCGTTCCATCAGTTCTTTCCAATGATCCGCAAACTTTTCCCACTGCCCTTTTTTCAGGTACTCAGCCGCCGCCCAGGTCATCTGAGCATATTCCTCCTGCAGACGCTGTTCACCGGCCCGGTATAATACAAAGGGATATCCCCACACCAAAAACTCCTCCAGCCTGACGTAGCATTCCCTTACCGTGGCCAGCGGACACTGGCTGCGGATAAAATCAATTGCCAGTTTAAAGCAGTACTGGCACTTGTGCCTGTTAACTATATCCGCAAATTTCTCTGCCAGGCGCTGGCGTTCCTCCGGTTCCACATGCTCCAATGTGTAAAGGAATACCGGGCGCACAGTCAATGCCATGAACTGCAGGCTGTCCCGGTAGAGACGGAATCCCTCCCTTATCTCCGGCCGTTGAAAATCAATTGACCCTATGGTCATTAAGACCCGGGACCCCTTTCCCTGGTAGGAGTGGATGATCCCAAGGCTGTTGAGGATACTGACGGCCCTGCGTAAGGTCCGGTATGATACATCCAATTGTTCTGACATGGTGGGCAGGGATGGCAGGAAGCTTCCAATTGGATAGGTTCCTTTTATGATCTCAAAAATGATTCGGGACACCAAGGTATAGCAAAGCTGCGGCCTCTGCCGGTATACACTCCACCGGAAAGGAATCTGCTCCCTGCCCTTTAAGCCGTATCTCTCCTCCGCCTGGGAACAGAAAGCCAGCAGGCGCTTTAAGCCGCGGCCGAAATCCTCTTCAAAGGCCGCCCTCATAAACACGGTGTCATTCTCTTCCCCATGGGTCAGTAACTCCCTGTCCCTTTCCCGATGCGCATCATAACCGGACAGATAGGGAAAGCGGATATACCGGAGAAGTTCCCAATAAAAATTAAGGATCAGTTTGTTCTGCAATGCGGCAAAGGCGTAGATATGCAGACGGGTGGAGACAGACAGATCCACGTTTGCCGCCTGGGCCAGTTTTTGCTTTAGCCTCCCCCATGTCTCCTGACCAAGGCTGCCCTGGGCGTATTCCCAGATCGGTTCAATGAGCAATCTGCCGGAATGGCAAAAATCCACCATTCCCTCCCGTCTTGGCACGAAATACAGAGCAGCGTTTTCATTAATACGCTCGTCATTTACCTGGTATATGACCTTTGCCGCTTTTCGGGACTCGATCCTGATATATCCCTTCTCCTCCAAACGCGAAAATGCGGCCCGCACTGTCCGGGGAGCCATCTGAAAACTTTCTCCTATTTTGGAAATGGAGGGCAGCAGCTCACCGTACCGGCACGCCCCCATTAATATCCTAGTCTCATAATAATCGCAGACCAGATTATAGATCATGTTCTCGCTGTCTGTCAAAGATTTTCTCCCCTTTATCTTTTTTGTGGCTTTTATTATATCATACAAAAAATGCAATAAAAAGAAAAACATCTCTGGACGTTATCAAAGATACCGTTCACCAAAGATGTCTTCTTTTCTGCAGGTCTATGCGCCTTCTTCCAGCTTAAAGTAATCAACTAATCCCCTTAGAAACTGTGCCTGGGAGGACAGTTCCTCGCTGGCCGCAGCGCTCTCCTGCGCTGTGGCGGAATTGGTCTGCACCACCCCGGATATTATATTGACCGATTCGGAAAGCCGGAGGATCGCATCCGACTGATCCGTGGAAGCTTCCGCAATATCATTAAGGGAATCCGTCACGCCCTCAACTCCCCGGACTACTTCAGTCAGGGAAACCGCTGTCTTATTTGCGATCTTCTTTCCATCTTGAATGGTCTGAAGGGAGCTTTCGATCAATGCAGCCGTGCTCTTGGAAGCAGATGCGGATTTATCCGCCATGCTGCGCATATCATCCGCAAGATTTCCCAGTTCATCCTTTGACCGGTATGTAATCCGTATGACGGAAAAATTCCCTTCGGACAGGCCGCGGGCCGCCTGCTCCAGTTCCCTGACCGGCTGTGTAATGCCCCGCGCAATACAGAATCCAAACCCGGCGCTGATGATTATACCTGCAATTCCCAGCACGGCCATTGATGTCACTGTATTGATCTGCCGCTCCCTCAATCCCGCAACCAGGATTTCCCCCTTTGTGTTCCCATTCTCTATCAGGTGGTTCAGTTCTGTCTGTGCTTCCCTGATCACAAGGATATTGTGCACAAAGAAAAAGCGCCAATGGACCGGTATCACCGGAACCAGCTGACGCGCCTCCTTTACTGTGCCTGCCTAATCTCCTTTTTCCCAAAAATCATAAACCGCTGTATGATAAAGCTGAGGGCAAATAAGGATAATTCCGCACACAGCTTTGCCCTTGCCTTCCCCATCCGCCCATATACCACCAGCCATGATAATAAAGCCGTATTGATACAGAGAACTGCCAGGGCCAAACTAAAATACTGCAGCCCTGCTTTTAGGCTGCTGCCCTTGTGATGAAATACATATTTTCGATTCCAGCAAAAATTGCAGCAGGCGCTGATGACCCGGGCAGCCGCGTTGCTGACCGCCACGGCTGCGACCATCTCTGCTCCAACCCGTGACAATCCTGCACAAAACAAAAGGAAAAGTCCATAATCCACGGCAAAGGAAGCCATGGAAGAACATGCGAATTTTATAATATTCCAATAGATCCGTACGGAGTCCCTTATCACCCGAAAATGGGATGACTCATTCTGATCCAAGTACACGGTCTCTATTCCCACCTCCTCAAATTTGATCCTTCTCTTTGACAGCTGCATCAGCGTGTTCATCTCAAATTCATACCGCTCTCCCCTGATGCGAAGCAGCAGGGGGATCAGCCGGACATGGAATGCCCGAAGGCCAGTCTGGGTATCACTGAGAAACGTACCTGTTACACAGTAAAATATAGCACACGTAATTGCATTTCCAAATTTGCTCCTAAAGGGGACTTCCCCTGAAAAGCTTCGGACTCCCAGAACCATCCGGTGTTCATACCCCTGGGCTGCATGCAGGACCCGCAGGATATCCTCCGCCTTGTGCTGTCCGTCTGCATCGGCGATAACGATCGTTTTTGCCTCTTTTCTGTTCTTTCTTATGTAGTCCAGCGCGGTCTTGACAGCCCTCCCCTTTCCTCTGTTCGTTCTATGGAACAGCACCGTGGCATATTCTGCTGTCCGCCCAAAGAGTGTGCACAATCCTTTTTCGCTGCCGTCATTTACAACAATGATCCCAATCCCAGGATACCCTGACAGTCCCTTTACCAGGGACAGCAGCCTGAAATCAGGTTCAAATGCCGGTATTACGACATAATTACATATCCCCGGCTCTCTGTTTTCCTGTGCTGCCCTCAATCTGATCCCTTCCCTTCCCCATCCGCCTCCTCTGCCCGTTTGGGGGCGGGAAGCCCTATCAGGACCGTCCCCTTTTCACCACACTGCTGCCAAACCCGGAGAATCCCATGAATCAGTACCAAGAAGCAGAATACGATCTGCACCGTATTTGAGACAAAACAATCCATAAATCCCATGAGAGGATTTAACTGGTCCAGTACCCACAGTGTGCCCACCCACAGGGACATGATGATCGTAATGTGTGGAAGTATCCGATCTATTTTCTTATTCATCTGATCCCGCCTTTCCAATATAAATTATGTCACTGATATCCCGTCCCCCGCCGGCCGGACGGTTTACATACTGCCCATCCCAGACCATGGATGAGGATTTTCCTCCATCCAGGTTATAGGCCAGCACGCAGCCCTCATCCTTCATGATCCTGGCAAACTCCGTCATTGACGCCCCTTTGGAATAACCTGCATTTCTTCCGTCAACCACCACAAATTTGTAGTGGCCCGGTGCCACATACCCAATCCCGCATCTGGGATTCTCCTTATTCAGATAGGCGGTGGTCCGGAATGCCTCCTTTATCTCCCCATCCTCAAGCAGAGAGGGGCCAAAATTCCAGACCTGCCATACATCTCTTTCAAGGATTCCCAACCGGTTGAATTCTTCCGGTTCATAAACTGCCATGGTCCCGTCATAAAAAAGGACACAGATCTCCGCATCGCCCACTTCAGAGCGGTACAAGATTCCGTTTCTGACAACGATCCCGCTTTCACTGTTTCCATAGGAATCCCCGGATACTGCCAGAAGTGCCTGGTGATCCTCAGCCATCTCAAGAGTGGATTCCCTCATATTCTTGCCATAACTTCCAAGGGCAAAGGCCGTCCTTAGCTGCCGGATGGATGTCAGATACAAATCCGCCGTATAATAGGTAATGGCATTGTTCCCTGTTCCCAGACGGGTCTTCTTAACCCACACCTGCATGGTCCCATCGCTGATGGTATAAAGTTCTGTTTCTTCCTTTTCAGCCGTTTCCGGCTGTTCTGCATCCCGGTCCGAGGCAATTGACCTGGTATTGGAATTGCCGTTTCCGGGTCCGCCCCGGCGCTTTGTATTTGTTTGTTCCGGGGATCTTCGTTCCTGGTTCTTTGGTCCTGTGCCTTCACGGCCCTGCTGCGGGAGCTCAAATCCTTCTCCTTCCATCTCCCGGGTATCGAGGATCACCGTGCCTGCGTCCTTGTCCTTACGGGGCAGTATATAGAAATATAAAAGGAATCCCCACACACAGACCAGGGCAATGAGGAAATCAATGCAAAGTACCTTGATGAATTTTTTTCTATCCATGAATCCTCCTTTTCAGGGCCGCTTTAATAACTCTGACTAAGGGCCAGAAATATTCTCACCATAGGAATACACCAAGGCGGCTGCCGCGGAGACCATTGGCGCGGCCATGGAAGTACCGGTCATATAACTGTATCCCTGATCTGCCGTGGTGCTGAGTATGTATGTACCCGGAGCCGCCAGATCCACGGAATCCGAACCGTAATTGGATCTGCCGCACAGTGTTCCGTCATAGCTTAAATTAGCCACAGAGATCACATTGGGAAGATCAAAGGATGCCGGCTGCCAAAAGTAAAACAGGATATCTGCCCTTCTTTTTTACCACCTCCGCTTATTTTCCTGCTGACATCCTAACAGCTTAAGCTGAAACACACCTTAAAAATCAGGGTGTAAAATCATGAACTATCTGTGAAACAAAAAAGATGCGCCAACGTGCCGGCCTTACCGGAACCTGTTGACACATCTCCTGATCCTTCTGTGGGATCATATAACACTTCTATCCTTCATCGTTTAATGGGCTCTCACCATAAAGCCACTGGCACCTCCGTCTTAGCTTATTTGCATCCAGTCTTTTCATGGGGAAGTTTCATTTTCACATAACTTAAAAAAATGATTTCATTGCGGTGGTCTTAATTCAATGGCCTTCTCCGGGAATCTATGCCTCATACTTATCCTTCATCAGGAATACCGATAAAAGCTTTCCGATCAAAGTCAGCGCCTCCATCTGTTCCCTGGTCCACAGGCGGCAGATCTTACAATCATCAAACCCTACAAAACCGTAGAATTTGCCGTTTTCCCTGATGGCATATTGCAGTGTGGACAGGATTCCCTGCTGTTCTAAGATCCTGCGTTCCCTGCTGTCCAGTCTGCGGATATTCCGGCAGCAGAAAAGTCCGTCTTCTTTAAAATGATCCCGGTAATCAATGCTGTCATTCAAATAAGAACGATTCTGCAGGCTCCGGATACGGGAGATGACTCCTTCCCCGCACCACTCATATCTATTGCTGCAATACTCCATATCACTGCTGCTCTCAAAAAGATAGGTGCGGCTGACACCGAACATCCCTCCGATCAGGGCCAGAACAGAATGTACTGCCTGGGAAAAATCCTTTGTCTCATATAAAATATCAAATATCCGAATGATCAGATACGGAAGGTTCCATTGTTCCGATCCATTGGAGTCAATCCCGGTCCTTCTTATGAGTACCCTTTCAGATGATCCGCAGGCAATTCCATCCATTTTTCCGAAAGACAAAACTGCCGCCTGAATCAGTCACAAGTTTGAGGTTCTTTAGGCGCGCGCAGACACGCCCGGTCCACCAGCTTTAGATGATATTTGTTTACCAGTTCTTCTGCAAATGAGAGGGCCTGGGGATTCCAAACCCGGTCCGGCAGATGGGCATCGGATCCAAAGATCACTTTGTTTCCCACCTCGCCTGCAATGCTCCAAAATTCCGGATTCGGATAATTCCTCTTATCTCCAATACCCAGGAAATTGATCTCCAGCGGTATGTCTAGGTCATTGGCACAGTGGCATAACTGGCGCATCCAGCGGCCATATACTGCCCGGTCCCCGGTAAAATTAATCAGGTCCGGATGGGCAAAATATGTAAAACATCCTGTTTCCAATGCTTCCTTTGACTGACCGCAGTATCTTGCCAAACGTTCCTGGGAGTCCGTGGGCGCTCCGCAATAAAAGTCATTCACTTCATTTCCAAGATAGTGCTGGGCCAGCAGAAAATATTCAATGGGGTACTGCCCTGTCATCTTAAGCAGGGCTTTAAAATACTTTGGATAATACTCCACTTCCAGCCCGATATGGATCTCAATATCGTCCTTGTATTCATCTTTCAGTTTCAGTATCGTATCCACATAATCCTCCAGCTGATCCGGCCTCATTTTCACATTGCTGACATATCCGCCGGAATATGGCATGGGTGTATGATCTGAAAATCCAAGAATCTTAAGCCCGCCCTCAATCGCCTTTTCTACGTATTCCCGTTCTGTGCCTGATGCGTGCATACAGCGCCAGGTGTGTGTGTGATAATTTGCAATCATGCTGTTCTCCAGTTATATCTCAATTTTCAGACCATCATAGGCCGGAGTGATGGGTGTCCCCTCCAGCAGTTTCTCCAGTTCTGAGTGGGGCGGGGTCTTATGTGGACTCATATGCGTCCAGTAAATCCGCTCTTTATTCTTCCATATCCCTGCGTCCTTAAAAAACTCCATGGCCTCCATGGCGTGGTCCCAATCCATATGATAATTTCCCTTATCCGCATTGCCAAAGGTCTGTTCCATAATGACTGCGTCAAATTTATGGGCGGCAATGCATTTCCTGGTCCTCTCCGTATACGGCCCTGAATCACTGGCGTACAAAAACGTCTTTCCCTGGGCTTCAACGATATAGATCAGACCCTTTGAACTGCCGCGGTCTATGTGGGAAGCTTCCATGGGCACAAACCTGACCCCGTTGCATTCATATTCCTGATACAGCTCCGGGACAATGAACTTAATTGCGAAATCTTCCAGATCCTGTCCGTTAAAATGATCCGCCAACGTATGGTATGTACACTGGTTTCCGTAGATATACAGTGTGGGCAGTTCCTGCTGCCTGCTATATCCCCGTTTAAACTTTTCCTCCTCCGACATGTCTGCCGCTTCCTTGGGACGGTAGCGCCAGTATAACAATTGGGGATAGAAATGATCCTCATGGGAGTGTGTTACCAACAGCAGCCTGGACGCCAGCAGATCAACTCCATAGCGCTCTCCCTGGGTAAATGTCTCCGGTGGAAAATCAATCAGGCAATCTCCTGCAAAATGGCCCGAACTGGTATGACGGATATTGCGCCCGCCCATTTTTCTTGCTTTTGTACAATACTCACACGTACACCATAACCCCGGGTACTGCTCTGCAGCTCCTGTGCCTAAAAATGTGAACTCCACTGTATTTTCCTCCTTGTAGCTCTTAATATCATGCTCAGCCTTTCATGGCTCCTGACAAAGCGCCTGAAAGTATATATTTCTGTCCAAATGTAAACAGCAAAAGGGTTGGCAGCATAACGATGATCACGCCTGCCATCATCACATTGTAATCCGCGGATTCCGCATCCAGCAGCATACCGATGCCGATCTGGACCGTGCGCATTTTATCCGTATTTGTCACCAGCAAAGGCCACATATAAGCGTTCCATGCATTAATGAACGTGTAGATCCCAACAGCCCCCATGGCGCCTTTGGACAGCGGGATCTGGATCGCCAGAAGAAAACGAAGGCTGCTGCACCCTTCCATGGAAGCCACCTCATACAGCTCTCTGGGTGTCTGCAAAAACGCCTGGCGCATAAAAAAGATGGTGGTGGCAGATGCCAGGGATGGCAGGATCATTGCAACATAGGTGTCCAACAGGCCCAGCTCCCCCATTGTAAGGTAATTGGACAGGACAATGGACTCCCCCGGTATCATCATGGTTGCCAAAATGGCCATAAACAGTACATTTTTCCCTTTAAAATCAAAGTAGGCAAATGCAAATGCCGTGATACATGCCAGAAAGACCTGTCCAACCGTAATGCATACCGCAATGATTACCGTATTGACCAGATAGCGAAACAGGGGCGCTCTCTGAAATGCCGTAACGTAATAAGAAAGGTCCGGTTCATGGGGAATCAGCTTCAGCGGCTTGCCAAATATCTGGGACAGCGGTAAAAAGCTTATATCCAGCGCATACAGGATAGGACATAGAATAACCAATATTACCAGTATCTGCACCGCCAAAAAACAGGTTCTCCCTATGCGGGTACTCGGTCTCATTGATAGAACACCCCCTTCTTTTCTGCCTTAAACTGAATGATGGAAATGATCAGCAGTATCACAAAGAATACGATCGACTGTGCACTGGCATATCCCCAGCGGTTGCTCACAAAAGCGGATTCATAGATCGAATACGCCATCACAGATGTGCTTCCCCCTGGACCGCCCTTTGTCATCAGCTTGACCTGGGTAAAGATCTGAAAGGCATTGACTGTATTGATCACCAGAAGGAAAAACAGCGTGGGGGAGATGCAGGGCAGCGTAATATGCCGCACCGTCTGAAGATAGCCCGCTCCTTCCAGCCTGGAACATTCGTAAAGCTCATCCGGCACTGACTGGAGCCCTGACAGTACATAGATAAAATTCATACCGGCCGTCAGCCAGCAGGTTGTGATAATGATCATAAGCATTGCATGTATCCGGTCACCGGACCAGCTGATCGGCTTTCCGATCACGGAATTAATAAGGCCGGCAGTGGGGTTAAACATCATAAGCCAGATCATGGCCCCGCAGGCATAGGAGATCGACATGGGCAGGGCAAAGATGGTGCGGATGGGGCTGGTTTTCTTTTTCCGGTTATCCGCGAGAAGCCCTAAGGTTACCCCGATCAATAATTCCAGTGGAACCAGACAGGCTGCAAACACAAAGGTGGTCCGAAAGCTTTTCCAAAACTGCTCTGCCCGGAACAGGGTATGGAAATTTTTCAATCCCGCGAATTTGACGATTTCTCCCATGGAATTAACGGAAGAAAGGCTCATTACCACGGTGCGGATCAGGGGATAGAATGTAAATACCCCAAACAGGGCAAATACCGGCAGCAGATACAGATAGGGTTCCAGCTTTTTCGTCACCTTTCTGTCAGCTTTTTTCTTCATACTACTCATAAGCAAACTCCTTCTTCCCAGATCAGGCCTGCCTCAGGACATCGGCCTGACCCGGCCCGCATTCTTGTACTAGAAGTTAATATCATTGTATTCCTCAATCAATATATCGATCTCTTCAGCCGACTTGCTGATACATTCTTCCGGTGTTATCTCTCCAAGCATCATCCGTTCCAGATAGCTGGAATAAATCTCCCTTGCATCCACCAGACTGGCATATAACGGACCATATCCCATGTTGGGAGACTCATTCACCGTATCAATCACGGCCTGGTACTGCGGATATGTTTTCAGTGTTTCCTTTACGGCATCCTGGTTTAATGCCTCCCCTGTAACCGGGAAATATCCTGTGTTTGCAAATATGTATCCCTGTGCTTTTGGGGAGATCAGATACTTGACAAAATCCGCGATCCCTTCATTCCTGCCGTCACCCTTTCCGTTATCACAGATATAAACAGAGCCGCCGCCAAGGGTGACACCGCCGTTGGGGGCATCCGCCGTCAGTCCCGGGAACTTACATACGCCAAGTTCATAGGCGCCGCCGATGGTTTCTAAGGATGAACGGATGGAGCCTGAAGAGTCACACATGATCACCGCGTCTCCTGACCAGAAGGCCGCCCGGTTGGCCTCAATGGTAAAACCAACATCAGCAACATACCCCTTTGCCACAAGTTCCTGGAACTTGGAGGCGATCTCCACCGCCAGCGTGCCGTCAGCAAATGTTGTTTTTGTTGCTCTTCCCGTGCGCCCGTTGCCATTATCTACCATTGGATATTTTTGCTGTACCATGGGCTGTTCAAAGCACCAGATCAGGTTTGAGCAAAGTGCGATCCCTGATTTGGACAGGCCCTGATCCATCACCTTCCGGGAAATGTCGGCAATGTCATCCCAGCTTTGAGGACCGTTCTCATAACCGATCTCCGAGAGGACGGTCTTGTTATAATAACAGACCGGCACGGAGGTATTTAAGGGCATGGAATAAAGCTGGTCGTCAACCGTGTAATAGTTAAGCATGTTTTCTTCCAGTCCGGATATATCAATATTGTAATCGTCAATGATCTGCTGCATGGGAATGATAAAGCCGCTGTCGATCATGGTCCTTGTTCCTGCCTCATAGATCTGGACCAGATCCGGTCCGTCCTGTGTGCGCATGGATGTCTTTAATTTATTTAATGATTCCTGGTATGAGCCCTGATACTGAAGGTCCACAAAGACTTTATCCTGGGAATTGTTATAATCATCGATCACCTGCTGGATCACCTCTCCGGCCTGTCCGGATAACCCGGTCCAGAACACAAATGTCTCTTTTCCGTCCGCGGCTTTCCCCGTACCGCTTCCCGACTCCTTTTTGCTGTCCGCTAAGACCCCTTTGCTGTCTGCTGTATTTTCTTTGTTATCAACCTTTGCCGGTGCGCAGCCGCTGATTGCCGATGCCGTCATTACCGCTGCAAGAGCCGCCCCAATTAAATTTCGTTTCATACGCTTACCTCTCCAATCTGAATCTATGGTTTGTTGATGCCTTCCTACACAACTGGTTTCCGGAAACAGTTCCTGTAGATTGAATTATACTAATTATATCATTCCTCCCCATTATATCCTTGATGTTATTGTTGCTTTCATTAGACTTTTTTGCTGTTACCTATACTTTTCCCTATATTTCTTTACCAGTTCCATGCTTTGCTCCGGTGTATAAAACCGTTCACTGGAATGGATGCTGTGTTTAAACATTGTTTCGTTCCCCACCCTTTCCAGTAATTTTTTCCCATATACTTCCGGTGTGACTCCGGTACGGCTGACAAATGCTTTTGAAAAATACCGGTAATCAGAAAAGCCGCATTCCATGCAGATATCCAGCATTTTGTACCGGCCCGTGGCCATCATCTTACATGCGGCGCTGTACCGGACCAGGTCCACATATTCGCGGAAACTCTGATGCATGGCGCTCTGGACAAAATGTGAGATATGGCTCAGTGACCGTCCCTCCCTTTCTGCAAAGTCGGACAACCGTATATTATTCTGGTAATTCATATTGACAAATTGGATCAGACGCTTCAGCCTTGCATTCTGATTCTTTTGGATCTGGCTTTGCTCCTCTGTAAGCACGCGGTAAGGAAGGTAGGATAACAGCGTATAGAGAAACAGCCGGATCTGGCTTCTGCAAAAGAATTCATAAAAGGCAGGCTGTGTCAGGTACTGCCATGTCACATCAAGCAGGGTCTGCTCTATATCCTTATAGATTTCTTGCGGCAGACTGTTCACAAAATACTGGTCAAAATGGATATGTTCAAACTCCGGCACGTCCTCGGCCACCAGATCCGGCGAGATCTGGATCCCAAGCAGGGTACAGCTTTTCCCCGTGGCCTTGATCTCATGGGGCTGTTCCGAATTCATCAGGACCATCTCCCCCTCCCGCACCGTACATCGGTCATTGCCCACCTGTACTTCCAGGTCGTCCTCCAATGCCCACATAACTTCGATATCCCGGTGAAAATGGGAGGTCCGATAATCAAGCGTATTAAAATACAGTCTTACACATTTAACAGTCTGGTGCAGGTTAATATTATGTTCGCTCATTACCTTCTCCTTTTTATAAAAATATTCCCGGATCTTATCAACTTCCGTATCCGTATTTCTTTTTACATAGTAGCACGTAATGAGCCAAATCTCACTAACATTAAAAATCTGTGCCCGGGTATGTCTTACTTATCCCATTTTGCTCTGAAATTTTATCACTGACAGATCCCCATACATATTGTTTCCTCAGCTTTTTTATTTCCTGTGCATGTCCGGCCAAGTCCGTGGGCGTCTCTAATATAAAGGGCAGATGACACAGACGCGGGTGGTTGATGATCCTGATGATCGTGTCCTCCCCGATGTGCCCCTCCCCTATCAGTGTATGCCGGTCCTTGTGGCTTTCCCTGACATTCATGCTGTCATTGATGTGAAATGCTTTCAGACGGTTTAATCCGATGAGACGGTCAAACTGTTCCAGCGTCTCATCCAGCCGGTCCACAATGTCATATCCCGAATCCCACATGTGGCAGGCATCCATGCAGACTCCGATGTGATCTTTTTGGGCCACCCGGTCCAGAATCTCCTTCAGTTCTTCAAACCGTTTTCCCACCTCGCTGCCTTTCCCGGACATGGTTTCCAACAGCACCGTGGTCTTCATGTCCGGGAACATCACATGGTTCAGCCCCTGGGCGATCTGTTCAATGGCGCTGTCCAGGGGCTGGTCCAGCCGGCTGCCCGGATGAAGGTTGTACAGATTTCCCGGCATCAGTTCCATCCGCTGCAGGTCCTCCCCCATCATCCGGGCGGAAAGCTCTCTCAAATGCCGGCTTGACGAACAGAGATTCAGCGTATACGGAGCATGGGCTATAAACGGTCCAAATCCATGCATTTGCAAACTATCCAGGAATGTCTCGATCTCTCCCGGTTTTAACTCCTTTGCCCTGGCTCCCCGGGGATTGCGGATGAACATCTGGAATGTATTTGCGCCGATTTGGACCGCGTCCTTTGCCAAAGCGGCGTACCCCTTGGCAACTGAAAGATGGGTTCCGATTGATAATTCGTTTATGCATATTTCGCTGGCCGGTGTTTCGCTGGCCGGCGTTTCGTTGACCGGTGTTTCGCTGGCCGGTGTTTCGTAAGTCAATGTCTCATGTTCCTTACAATGTTTTTTGCACCTATTATAATTTTTCATATTGATATTATCTTTCTTAAAAGCTCAATTATGTATATAAAAACATTCCCGGCCAGGAAGAATCCTTACCGGGAATAAATATTTATACTCTTTTAAATCAGTTGAATCCTGTACGCGGTCGTCTGCGGTGGAATACTTGCCGTCATAAAATTGGCATGGGTGATCCTGGCCATCTGGCCGGGCCGGAGGGAATGGATATTGATAGGTCTCCCTGCCCGGTCTGTGATCGGCGTGGTGCTTGGAACACTGAACCTGATCTGGCTGTTTATATCACCGCGGTTTCCAGTGTAAATAAAGCCATTGCATGCATCCACATCCACAATCCGGTCTGTTGTCACCGAAGTCTCCTGACCCCTGCTTCGCACAACAATCATAAACGCATTGGATTGAGGCGGGATACTTCTTGTCATGCGGGAAGAAAAAATGGCATTGATCCACATTCCCGGCTGAATCCGGCACAGGCCCACACTCTGTCCAAAAGAATTTATAATAACTGTATTTCTGTTTATGTTCAGCTGTAGGGTCTGGATGGAAACCATTTGTCCGGCTTCCGGCATGGAATAAGAGATCAATATGGTTCCGTTTGAATTGTTGGTACAGGAGCTGTCCTCCACAAATGCATTATCAATACGCAGGGCATTTCCCTGCCGGACGATGGTTCCTCTGGGGTCGTTGTTCATAGCTATCCTTAACTAATACGTTGTTTACTATTATAGTATGAGGATTTTGGCAACCTGTTCCACTATACGTCATATACCCCGCCGTCATAGGCAGTCTGGGCGGAAATGCTTCTCTGTCTGGGCGGGAACTTCTCCGTAAGGTCTTTTGCCAGCTCAATTCCGATTCCCGGTGCATCCGGGATCACAATGTATCCATCTTCCTCCCGGAACGGTTCGGTGGTCATCTCCGCCTCGTTTCCCTGGTGATAAAAGGATGGGAACTCCTGGATGGCAAAATTGGGGATGGCCGCGTCCAGCTGCAGGCAGGCTGCGGTGGAAACCGGACCCAATGGATTGTGAGGCACGATTTTGGCATAGTTCGCCTCCGCCATGGCCGCCACCTTTTTGGAGGGAGTCAGACCACCCAGGGCGCAGACATCCGGCCTGAGGTATCTGGCCGCCCGCTTCTGTAGAATTGTTTCAAACTCCTGTATATTGATAAAGCGCTCTCCTGTTGCCACCGGAATACTTGTGCCCTTGGCAACATCCGCCATAGCCTCCGGGCTGTCCGGGGGGATCGGATCTTCCAAAAACAGGGGTCTGTAAGCCTCCACCCCTTTTGCAAATGCAATGGCCTCACAGGGATCCATACTGCGGTGGCATTCCAGGATCAGGTCAAAATCTCTCCCCACCGCTTCCCGGCAGGCCCTCACCCGCTCTATGTAACCTTCCACCTTGCTGTTATAAATACCGGATGACCGGTCCGCCTGGGTCCTGGTGATATCACCTGTGATCATCAGACGGGCCGCATCATATCCCTTCTGTTTTAAATTCACGCAAAATTCAGCCATTTCCTCCGGCGTATAGCAGAAAACCGCCTCGTAGCTTCTCACTTTATCCCGGCATTTTCCTCCCAGCAGTTCGTAAACCGGCACGCCCAGCGCCTTACCTTTTATATCCCAGAGTGCAATATCAATGGCGGACAGGGCGCTCATGATCACCGATCCCCTGAAATACATGCTGCGGTACAGATAATTCCAGTGGTGCTCAATCTGAAATGGGTTTTTGCCCAGAAGATAGCTCTCAAAACGTCTCAGCACTCCCTCCACTCCGTCTAAAAAGCCCCAGGCCCCGGCCTCGCCCGTACCGTGGATCCCCTCATCCGTGCTGATCCTGATAAATAAATATTTGCTTGCCGGAATGATCTCCAAACCAGTAATCTTCATAATATGGTCACCTCATTCTTCATTAATAAAACGGAAACATGATAGGCAGTGTAAAAATGCAGACAATAGTGATCATAACCGCCAAAGGTGTTCCGCATTTTAGATAATCCTTTAGTGAATACCCGCCCGGCCCCATGATCATGATCTGGCAGGGAGCCGCCATGGGGGTCAGAATAGAGGTACAACTGGCAATGAGCACGCCCATTACAGCCGCCCTTGGGTCCACTCCAATCTTTACACAGGCAGCTGCTACCAATGGAATGAAAATAGTCACGGTTGCCAGATTGGACATCACCTGGGTCAGAATGAATGGGATAATGAAGAACACTGCCATGATGACATAGGGGTTGGTGGTATTGCCCAGCAGGGAGATCATCCAGTCCGCCACCACATCCCCGGCCCCTGTTATCTTGATGGCGTCCGAGAGAGCCAGCACACCGGCAAACAGGAACACGGTGGGCTGATGAATGGAACCCAGGGCCTCGCGCTCCGACAGCACGCCGCACAGGACCAGGAGGCATGCCCCAATGGAGGCGGTAAGGTACATCTTAATTCCGGTCACGGATTCCAACAGCATACAGGCAATGGTGCCCAGGATAAGGATGACAGCCACCTTTTCCTTGGAAGGTGTCAGATGGCTGGCCGTGTCCTTTTTCTGAATGTTATCTGAAAACTGGGAATTATCAATGTCAGGCATGAGACGGTAGCCGATAAATACCATGTAGGCCAGTGAAATCAGCAGAATGGGGATTCTGGCAATGGTAAAATCCCAGATTGAAAACGGGATGGAAGCGCCCGCCTTGATCATAACATCGCTCCAGGTCATATTGCTGGCCCCCTGTCCCAGGAATGTCATGGCGGTAGCTATGTTGGCAATAGCCATGGCGGGAAACAGCATCTTGCTGCGGCTGGTGCCGATCTCATTGGCAATCCCCACCAAAAGGGGAATCATGATGGCGGCCGTGGCTGTGGCGCTGGTCAGGCAGGCCAGGAAACCGGCCACTAAGGATGAAATCAAAATCAGCATTTTGGGATTATTTTTGTAGCGGACCACCAGTTTCTGGGCTCTGTCCAGCAGACTGGTCTTGGTCAGTGCAGCGCCGATCACAAACATGGCAACAAACATGACCACATTGGTGTTGATGAAACCGCTTAAGGCTTCGGCCGGCTTCATCACACCGGTAAGAATAAGGGCGAGAATGATTCCCGCTGAAATGATGGAAAATGGGATTTTTCCCGATAAAAACGCTATGATGGTACATAGCAAGATAATGAGCGTAATCTGTAAAGGTGTCATGGTTTCCTCCGTATGGTTAGAGTATCCCGGATCCTTTTAATGTCCGGGAGTACTCATTCTTCAATGACCGCGCCGTCCTTTGATATACTTATCATAATGCAGTCAAATGCAGATGTACAGCTCAATATTTTCAACATTTATCAACTTTAATTCAATATTTTACGTAATCGTCCAGACGGAGAAACTGAACGGTTACTATATTACCGGATATGCTTTTTGCAGATACGGTGAAACACGTTGATCTCCTCTGTCAGCATGGATTCCTCCGGATGTGCGGTGACCAAATTCCTGGATAAGGGTTTCTCACCCACGGACAGGGGGACAATCTCCTCATGGAACAGATTATTAAATATCATGTGGTCCAGCGTGATCATCAGGGCATGGGTGTACGCCACACAGGCCAGGCCGCTGCGTGAGGATCCCAGCTCATAAGCGATATCCGGCTTCAGCTGGTAATAACCGTACAGATTATCCGCATAGGTACGGTACGGGGAACCGGGCATCAGCATTACATTGGGTTGATCACAGCAGTACGAAAGGTCGATCCAGGGATATCGAAATCCCGGTTTTGAAACAGCCTTCCGTACCACCGGATGCGTCCCCACCGCTGCCATCACCAGCTCACACTGGTGGACCGTTTCATAGCAGAAGCCATGCTCCTGCTTATCCATCACGGCCAGCAGCACGTCCAGCTGGCGCCCCTTTACCATCTGGACCAGCTCCCCCACGGTGCGCTCGTGCATCAGGATTCGGATCCCCGGAAATGCCTCCTTAAGCTCCGGCAGGATAAAGCGGAACATGACCTCCGTAAAGGTGGCCTGGACCCCGATGCGTATCACCCCCTGCTCATACTGGAAAAACTGCCCATCTGCGTGTCCAGTTCCCGCTGGATCCGCTCGATCTCCCCTATCTTCTGAACATAATACTCCCCTGCCTGGGTCAGCACAAACCGCTTGCCCACACGGTGGAACAGCTTCACCTGAAGCTCAGACTCCCTGGCCTGGACAAATTTACTTAAGGCAGACGGGGTAATGAACAGGTTCTCCGCTGCTTTCGTGATGCCGCCGCAGCGAGCCACCTCCAAAATGTATTCAATTCCTTTGTCCATGTCTCCCACCTGACCTTTGCAGCTGCAGGCTTACCAATTATAATATTTGATCAAAGCCTGCGTTCCCAGTTCTCCCATGCCTTCCCGCTCCAATTCCTTATACATGGAAAGGACGTCCTCCAGCACCTTTAACTCCGTATCCGCTGCCCTGGCCTCTTCATCCGCCAGGTTCATATCCTTGATAAAATGCTTGATAAAGAATCCAGGCCGGTAGTCGTCCTGCAGCGCCTTTGAAGCCACATTGTTCATCTGCACGCTGCCGGCGGCTCCTGTGGAAATGGACTTTAGCATTGTGTCCACATCCAGCCCCACATTCCTGGCATAGACCATTGCCTCACAAGCCCCTGCCAGGGCTCCCGCAACCGCAATCTGGTTACACATCTTGGTGTGCTGTCCGTTTCCTGCCCTACCTTCATAATCAATATTTTTACCCATGGCCTGAAGGATGTTCAGGCAGACGTCAAAGTCTTCCCTGTCACCGCCGGCAAGAATGGTCAATGTTCCATCCTTTGCCCCCTTGTCGCCTCCTGTCACCGGAGCGTCCAGGGCGTGAAGACCTGCTTTCTTTGCCTCCTCATAAATCCGCACAGCCAGTCTGGGACTGGTGGTTGTCATATCGATCAGATATGTGCCGGGATCCGCATTGGCAATGATACCGCCTTCACCAAAATAGATGTCCTCCACATCCTTTGGATACCCCACAATACTGATCACAGCCTGTCGTCCCTTGGCGCATTCCCCCGCGCTTTTGCACCAGACTGCTCCTTCGCTAATGATATCCTCCACCTTTGATCTTGTTCTGGTATAAATAGCAACCTCATAGCCCGCCTTCATCAAATTGCGCACCATGGATTTTCCCATGATCCCCATGCCAATAAAACCTATTTTTTTCATTTACCATTACCTCCTACAGATATGGGGAAAGGCCCCCCGTTTTTTCCAGGCTCATCTCCCAATATATCACTTTTTTTCAAATTATCAAGCCCCGGAAGACTCTTACCAAACCGTACTGTTCCCAGAAGGAGGTATCCCCCTGTCCCCTGAATCCCAGGTTCCGGATGACCCTTATGTCCTTAAGACGCTTTACGCTGTCCTACCACAGTCCCCTGAACAGCTGGGGATATTCCTTAAATGAAGGATTTTTGTCCGGATATACCCGCAGGAACATTTCCGCCCCTAGAGGTCCACCCACCGAAGAATCCAGATATATTTTCCCATTTCCATAGGGAGCAGTTTTATATTTCCCCACGCATCATTCCCCGGATCCGGCCCAAAGGATGCCCGGCGGCCTGCCTCCCCGCAGCCTGCCGTTTAGCTGCCTTTGGCCCATGGACCAGTTCCTCCCTCCCAGCCTCTCTGACAGATATCTGAAAGTCCTCATTTGCAGCACACGCAACCATGTAATCCTCGTATTGAAACCAGTGGACGAACCGCCCCTCATTTTCATATACCGCTCCCGCTACAAACCCGGTCCCCAATAGTTTCAAAGCCGCCTCACACTCTGTCCACATCCTTGTAAACTGTATGGACTGTTCCTTTTCCGGCGTTTGTTTAAGACGTACCTGCTGTTCCCCGGAAAACACTTTTCTTACAGATGGCCAGTGGATATCCATGATTCTCTCCATGTCCACCCCGATCTCCATATCCGCAATGGCCAGGGCCACATAATTCCCGCTGTGGGACAGATTAAAACAGATCTCCCCGGACCTCAGCATGGGCTTTCCATACCTGTTCCTTATGAGCTGTCCATCACTCCATACCCCCAGATAAGACTTCAGCAGGAAGCCTGCCGTCAATTCCTGGCATGCCTCCTGCTTTACCTTTATATTCCTGTATTTTTCAGCGTAATACTGAGGGATGCTGTGGATAAACTCATCCCCATGTGCGGCAATCCGGTCTGCATCTGCGATGATTATCTTTACTTTTTGCATCATTATTACCTCATGAGCCGCCTTACCATCATTTTCTGAAACGCGTCAACGCCCACGCCCACGTAGATAACTCCCACCAGCATGGCAATCCCGATCTGGACCGGCAGGGTGCCGATCCGGTCCACTTTCACGGGACCCATGATAGTAAGGCCGATGGCCCATCCGCACAGCCAGGCCGGTGTATAGATCACCTTTGCAAGTGTCTCCCCAACGATCACCGCAATCCCTCCCAGAATGAACAGGGTAAGGTACAGCTCCACATTGGGATTCCACGGCAGGATTTCCATGATCCACACCGCGGTCAGCGCCCATAGATCGCCCAGCAGGAAACCAAGGCTGATCTTAAACGTATCCTGCCGTCTATTGCCGTTGGCCACAAATAGTCCGGCGCAGATCAGAGCCACGGCTCCGGTATCCACCCCTATAAAAGGCGCCAGCACAGCCCAGACCGGAGGCATAAACGCAATGCCAAATGCCAGGGTCAGCATATTGATTGTCTTTATCCTTTTTTCTTCCATATCCGTCACTCCCAGTCAAAACCGTCCCATACCGGCTTTCCTGTGTATGTTTTCAGTTCCTCCCCGCCTTCCAGCACGCGGATGGCTCCGGCAGCCATGGCTTCCATCTCAAACTCTCCGGGATAGGCTGTCACCGGTGCGATAAAGGAACATGCATCTGTGATCTGTTTTACAAGGTCCTGGTTATGTACCATGCCGCCGCCCAGCAGAATGCCGTCCACCTGTCCGTGAAGCGCGGCTGCCATGGATCCGATGCACTTTTCGATCTGGTAGATCATGCTGTCCCAGAGCATTTCCGCATACCGGTCCCCCGATGCAGCGCGGTCCGTCAATTCAATGGCGTCCGAGATTCCCACGTGGTTTACAAATCCCCCTGTTCTGGTGCAGAGTTTTCTCACATCCGCCACTCCCAGGCCGCTGGTTTCCATATATTCCAGAAGGTTTGCCACGGAAATGCTTCCGCATCTGGTAGGCGCCATTGGCCCCTCCCCTCCCACAATATCATATCCATCGATCATCTTTCCCCTGCAATGGGCAGATACGGAAATGCCTCCGCCGATGTGGCATACCACATAATTGCACTCCTCATAGGCCCTGTCCATCACATTCCGGCTGTGGCGGATCGCCGTCTCCTTCAAATTCAGCGCATGGAGATGAATGATGCGGTACACTCCTTTGATACCGGTCATACGCGCCAGTTCCTGGAGTTCGTCCACATCCGGCGGATTAACCACCATTGCCTTGGCGCCATAGGTTTCTGCAAATTCATGGGCCAGCTGCGGGCCCAACGCGGCCGGGTGGATCACGCCATTGGCGCAGGTCCTTGCATGTTCCAGCATCAGATCCGTCACCCCATAGGTTCCGCCCTCCACGGCCAGCAGACCGCCGCCCCGGCCCACAAATACATCCACATCTTCAAGGCTGATACCCGCCTCCTTAAGAAGCTTTAAAATGGTATCCCGGCGGTAGGGAAGCTGTTCCGGCAGGGTCTTAAATTTCCCAAGCTCATTTGCCTCGTGGGAAACATTCCGGGAATACAGGCATTGATCTCCTTCAAACAGCGCAACCTTTGTGGAGGTGGAGCCGGGATTGATGGTCAGTACTTTATATGCTTTCATGCTGTGTCTCCTTACCTTTTACTTCCAGCAGCACGCACGGCGCTGATGACAATATTTCCTTTTATTTCGGAAACCGGAGCGCCTCTGGAGCAGTCACATACCACTTTGTTAAATCCCTGAAGCATGGGTCCGTAGGCATTGGCATGGCCAAACTGCTGGATCAGCTTCACTCCCACATTTCCCACATTCAGGTCCGGCCAGATGATCACATTAGCCTTTCCTGCTACCCGGCTTTCCCTTGGCACCTTTTTAAGCGCCACCTGGGGTGAAACGGCCGCGTCAAACTGAAATTCTCCATCGATGGCAAGATCCGGGCGCTGCCCATTGGCAATTGCCACCGCCTTAGCCACCTTATCCACCAGCTCTCCCTGGCCGCTTCCCAGAGTGGAGTAGCTGACCATGGCACACCTCGGCTCCCAATCCAGAAGGCTGCTCACCGTATCACAGGCGGAAATCGCAATATCCGCCAGCTGTCCCGCATCCGGATTGGCGCACACAGCGCTGTCACCGATCGCCAGAAGGCTTCCTTCGCTTCCCCTGAATCCCGGAATATCACATAGTCCGATACTGGATATGGTGCTGATTCCCGGCATCAGGCCGATCACCATCTGCCCGGCCAGCAGCACATCTCCGGTGGTGTTGTCAATTCCCGCAAAGGTCACATCCGCTTCATCCACGGCCTGCATAACCATGGCGTAATACAATGGGTTCTGCATCCGGCGGTTCAGCGCCTTCTCCTTTAACATGGCCTGGGGCAAGTCCACATACCGGTCAATCAGGCTCTTTTTATATGTCTCCTCCCTGATATCCACGATTGTGAAAATACTCTCCTCATATCCCTTTTCGGATAATGCCATCCTGATCTCATCCCCATACCCGACAAGCACAGGAATAATATATCCCTCTTTGCCCGTCTCATAAGCCGCCTGCATCATCTTCTCATTGAGAGCCTCCGGAAATGCGATCCGCTGGGGATTCCTTTTTGCTTTTTCATAAATCTGATCCAGTACACTCATAATTGATTCCTCCTGACAAATTTCCTGGAGTCTGTTTGAAAAATCCTCTACAGTTCTATTCCCTACAGTTCTTTTTCAATCAGATCCGTCAGATCTCCAACGGTTGCACAGGCGCTGGCCTCTGAAAGCATCAGCTCCACATCCAGTTCATTTTCAATTTCCGACACAAGGGCAACCATCTGCACGGATGCGCCTCCCAGATCCTCTTTAAAAGATGTGGATGTGTTCAGATCCTTTACATCCTTTTTGTATGACATGGCTACCATCTGAAGTACCTGTGCTTCTAATTCTTTTCTGTCCATTTTATTCTCCTTTTTGTCATTTTCTATCATTATTTCTTTATATGATCCATAGATTGCTGTTCTTCTTATGATCCGCGCATTACTGCTCTTCATCTGATCCGGACATCACTGCTCCTGGTCCAGATCAAACACAACCGTCTTATAACCGCCTTCTCTCTGGAAGATAGACGCATGGCAGTTCAGCGGAAGCTTGGCCGACAATTCCTTACGGTTTTTCTTGCTGATGCCGCGGACCACCGCATTTAACCGGGATCCTTCCTCCAGCTCCACTTCCCCGTAGGCGTATTTTCCCAGGTTCTTGTACTCCGGCTTGGATGAAAGGGCGGCCGGAAGTACGATGGAATGCAGTTTGGCCTTGCCGCTGATCTCATACCACTGGGTTTCATAATTACCGCACTGATTGCAGGCATAAACCGGAGGGAATTCTACATTTCCGCATAACGGGCATTTGCGTCCCAGAATCTTTCCCTCCTCCAGGCCCTCATAAAATGTCTGTACCACCTTTTCTAATTGAATGCTCATCATCACACCTCCTGTTGATCTATTGTACGAAGCAGGACAGCGGCAACGTTCTGGGCGCCGCCATATCCCCTTAACATTGCAGTCTTAGGCTGTTTTTTTACCTGGTGCTCACCGCACTCGCCCCACAGCTGCTTGCAGGCCTCATAGACATCCGCCAGCCCCGATGCCGCATGTGCATGGCCGAAGGAGGTGCGCCCGCCGTTTGTATTGATCGGTTTATCCCCGTCCCACGCCGTGCGTCCGTCACAGATGTATTTCCAGCCCTCGCCGTATGGAAGATATCCGGCGATCTCCGCCGACACCAGGTGAGAGGTGATGATAAAATCATTTGCATAGAACAGGTCCAGGTCATCCCCGGACATGCCTGTGAGTTCGTATACCTGACGCACCGCTTCCTCTGTGGCGCGTACCTCAAAATGAGGTGTGGTGGCTTCACAGGCAGCGCTTCCGATTCCCAGCACCTGGATGGGCCTGTGTTTCAGGTTCTTTGCGATCACCGGAACCATTTCCGTGGCGCACACAATGGCTGCGGCTGCGCCATCACATTTCAGTTCCACGCCTCCGGCGCGCAGGTAATCTCCCATTTTGGGGTTATAGGGGGAATTCATGTATTCGTCCAGCGTCATACCCGCTTCCTCTGCAAGGGACTCATATGTCCGTTTTTCCAGGGAAAGGGGGTTCACGGATGCATTCCGCCGGTTGTTGATACACATCCAGTTCAGGGCATCGTTCATCTGCTCGGCCGTGATGCCCCTGGTCCGCACATACCACTCCGCGGCATCGTCATAAATCAGTTCCTGGCCCGCCATCAGACTTCTTGTGTAAGTGCGGTCATACAGCCATGACGTGGTCTTTAAAAACTTTTCCATGGTCATCTTGTCGCGCTTATACGGGTGCTTGGGGCTTTCCACATTGTCGGCCGGTGACGGAGTGCTGTCACCAAATTCCACCGCGCCTGTGAGAACACAGTTGTATTTTCCTGACGCCACTGCATTGACCGCCTGCTCAATGGCAAGATAACCTGTGCAGCATGCCTCCGAATGGTGGATGGATCCTTTTCCCTTCATTCCAAACCAGTTGGCAACCTGAACATTGGGTGTCAGATAGTTGGAACCGTTGAGCGGGCTTGCCTCACCGTGAAAATAAAAATCCACATCCCGCGGATTGACTCCCGCGTCCTCCATTGCTTTTAATGCCGCGTATCCGAACAGTTCCCCCTCGGTGAGTCCATCCGTCTCCGGATGATCTACCGTGTACATAAATGGGGTACAGCCCACGCCGATGATCGAAACGCTTCTGTTATATTTTCCTAGTGTACTCATAGACAGCTTCCTTCCTTTCCCTTTTTTCTCCCGTTTTTCTATTTACGATTGTGTGATTATTATATATAATAAAAGCACTGTTATCATCGTGTTTCCGGCTAATGATGGCAATTGCCGGAAGCTCATTTTTGTGCGGACGCACAATGCGAAATGGAGGGGTTATGGAATATCAGATCTTATTAGATAAACTGGAAAAGAAACACTATTATCCGCAGATATTCGGCAACAGGCAATCCAACTGCGATATGCTTAACATAAGGATCCTGACACCGGAGCAGAACCGTTTTGAGGAGACCGTCCTCTATCTGACCTCCACTGCTCTGCTCCCCCATAGGGATACGGTTTCCACATTTACACTGTTCTGTTATGGAGATGAGATTGACTTTTCTCCCTATGATGAAAGCGCATTTACCATTGTCTATTTTGGTCCGGAAATCTCACAGGCCCAGCTTTTTAATGTTACGCTGGAAAACCTGACCGAGCTGCAGCAGATCACAACCGGCATGCACATCCTGACCAATGCGCTGTTCTCCGGCAACGGCCTTCAGCACCTGATCGATACCGCTTCCCAGCTGTTTAACAATCCCATTTATGTGGTAGACCTGCAGAATAAATATCTGGCCATGTCCGCGGGCATTATACCGGATAATGATTTCTTCCGTGAGGAAAGCGCTTCCGGTTATATCAGCGAAAAAGGGATCCGGTCCATCCGGTTCAACCGGCTGGACGAGAAGGTCCGAAGCAGCGATACCGCCTACTACTTCATCAACGAGCTGGTCAAAAAGGGGATGCTGGTGGATGCGGTCCATATACAGGAGGTGGAGGTGGGCCATGTGATGATGCTGGAATCCGAGCATCCCTTCCGGGAATATGATGCGGACTTTTTCCACCGCTTCTGCAAACTGGTCTCCATGGAGCTGCAGAAGGATTCCGCCTATTCCAGAAACAGGGGTGTGATGTATTCCTACTTTCTGGCCGATCTTCTGAAAAATCCGCGGCAGAATGTGTCTGATATTAAGGACAGGCTGAAGGTCCTGGGTTACAGCCTGAAGGAGACATTTTATATTGTGGTCATCCCGCCGGTCAGTCACAGTTTTTCAGATCTGAAGCTGGAGGTCATTTTGGAGTATTTGAAAAAGATCTTCGGAGGCAGCATCTATTCCATTTATGAGGACAGCATCGTATTTCTCATCAGCCGGGCCATGGACCAGAACCTCAGTGAATACGAGATATCCCAGCTGTCGGAATACCTGTCGGCCAACCGCCTGAAGGCAGGGATCAGCAACTTTTACCAGAATTTGGAGGACACTCCCCGGTTCTACCGGCAGGCCATTGATTCCGTCCATCTGGGCCTGAAACTTAAGGACCCGGCCCCCATCTATTATTACAGCGACTATTATCTGTTCCAGATGCTGGAGCTGTATGAGAAGGAGGATTCTGAAATACGGTTTCTGATCCATCCGGGACTGATGAAGCTGTACTACTATGACAGGGAAAAGAACACTGATTTTATGGTGACTTTGAGGGAATACCTGACCCGGCCGGGGCAGCCTGCAAAGATTGCCGAAAATCTGCATATCCATAAGAATACACTGCTGTACCGGATGGGGAAGATTAAGGAAATTACGGATTGTGATTTTATCGAGGGAGAAGATTTTATGAATTTTAATTTGTCGGTAAGGATCATGAGGTATTTGGGGATGATTGAGTAAGAAAAAAGAGCCGGACCGGCTGAATTAACGGACCGGCTCTTTTCGTCTGTCTCACCGTCTGCAGGGAATGGGCTTGCGCGGACATTTCGGCTTGACCGCACCGGCCTTTACCACCGCGTCTTCTTCGCACACGCTCATACAGGCGCCGCACTGGGTACACTCATCCTGGTCAATAACGTGAACGAACCGTTTTTTCCCAAGAACCGCGTCCTCCTCACATTCGTCCATGCAGTCCCCGCAGCCCGTGCACCGGTCCGCCAGGATATGATAGGTCATAAACTTCCTGCATATACCGGCTTTGCATCCTTTTTTGCCGATATGCTCTTCAAAATCCCCGCGGTAAGTCTCAATGGCGGCCAGCACCGCGTCTGCGATTTCTTCCCCTGTCCCGCAGAGAGACTGGGTCTTCATCAGGCCGCAGAGTTCTTCCATCAGGCTTAGATCAGAGCTGCGGCCCTTTTTCTCCGTGATGTCGTTTAAGGTCATCTCCAGCTGGGTGATGCCCTCGTATCCGAATACACATTTTCCGCAGGTCCGGCATTCATTAGCACGGACTTCATTCAAAAGGAGGTCTGCGATACATTCATTCTCTTTCAGGTTCTGAATCTTTTCCAATGTAGTCATCTCTCTTACCCCCTTAGTATTCGTTCCAGAGCTTTGGTCTGGCCAGCTGGAGGCGCAGGTCGCACTGGAGGCATCTTCCGGCCTCGCACATGGCCTGTTCACAGGTAAAGGGATGCTCCGCCTCCTCAAATCCCTGTATGCGCCGGGATGGAGGTTCGGTCCTGGGTTCCTGGCGTTTTAACTCTGCAAAATCTTCCATTCTGCCAATATAAGCGGCCGGGACTTCCTTTTCCAAAAATTCCTCACTGATATCGCCGTCACCGCCCAGGTACAGGTCCATCTGCTCCGCCGCCCTTCGTCCTGCTGCAATTGCAGCGATCACGGACTTAGTTCCGGTCACAGCGTCACCTGCCGCATAGACCGCCTCCATGCTGGTGCGCAGGTCTGCATCGGCCAGAATGTAAGGGCCGTGTGTCAGCTCCAGTCCCATGTCCTCTGTTCCCTCCGGCTTCTGACCGACCGCAAAGATCACATAGTCTGCAGGAACAATGTGTCTGGTTCCTTCTTCCAGCTCTATGACGGCCTTCCTGTTTTCATCAAAGTAAAATTGCTGAACTTTCTGAAGTTCCACTCCTTCCACCTTGTCCGTACCGGTGATCTGCAGGAAAGAATGGGCCGCGTGGAGGATGATTCCCTCCTGTGTACCTTCCGCAATTTCCTCCGGGGTGGAGGTCATCTGCCGTTCATTTTCCAGGCAGGCGATATGTACCTCTTTTGCGCCCAGACGGACCGCTGTCCTGGCACAGTCATAAGCCACATTGCCGCCGCCCAGGACCATCACCCGTCCGTTCACGGGGAGGGGCGACCCTGTTCTGGCCTGCCGCAGGAAATCGGTGTTTAAGTATACCTGGGGCAAATCGTTTCCTGTCAGAGGAAGTCTGGTTCCCTTATGTGTTCCCACGGAAACCAGCACCGTGTCAAACCCCTGCTGCAAAAGACTGGCCGGAGCCTGGACCGGGGTGTTTGTCTTACATTCAAACCCTGCCTCTAAAACCGTCCGGATCTCCCGGTCCAAAAGCTCATCCGGGAGCCGGTAGGCCGGTATACCGTAACGGCACTGGCCCCCGGCTTTTTCGTTTTTCTCAAACACAGTCACCCCATGTCCTTTTTTCGCCAGATAGTAGGCGGCTGTTAAGCCCGCCGGGCCTGCTCCGATGACAGCGGCCTTCTTTCCCGTGGGGGCTTCCCTGCGTGCATGCTCCTTCCAGGCGCCGCTCTCGTTTACCGCTGCCGCCCGCTTCAGCCTGCACACGGAAAGCGGGGCATCCAGTTCATTTCTCTTGCACTCACTCTCACATGCATGGTTGCAGATGCTTCCCAGCGTCTCCGGAAACGGCACCTTTTCCCGGATCACCGCCGCAGCCTTGTCAAACTCCCCGTCCCTGATATAGCGGATGTATCTGGGAATATCGATATGGGCAGGGCAGGTGCTTTTGCAAGGCACAATGTTTTCCGCATAGGAACGGTCTTCCTTCATGATCCTTACCTGATCCATAATGGAACCGGTGGGACAGACCTCGATACACGCTCCGCAGAAACGGCATCCCGCTTCCTTTAACGACTTTCCATCCGGAACACCTGCGCAGATGCCCGCATCCGTCTTAATATAATCCAGCACCTTTACGCCGCGCAGCTCCTGACAGGCGCGGATACATCTTCCGCAGCGGACACACCTGGTAAACAGGTGGGAGATCAGGGGGTTGCTGTCGTTGTTGGCAAGACTTCTGGATTTCTTTCTCCAACGCTCCGGACTGACCCCCATGTACTGGTACATGGACTGCAGCTCGCATTTGCCATACTTGGGACATCCGGTGCAGTCAGCCGGATGGGTTGCCAGTATCAGTTCCATGGCCGTTTTTCTGACCTTCTCAGCCTTTGCCCCGTTTACCGTAATCTTCATGCCCTCCCGGGCCTCGGTTTTACAGGCCGGGACCGCCTGGTCACCGCCTTCTATTTCCACGGAACACAGACGGCATCCTCCCTTTGCTTCCAGGTCCGGGTGGCTGCACAGATGGGGGATAAAGATCCCCCCATCCAGCGCCGCGTCCAGTACCGACTGCCCCTGCCTTGCTTCTATTTCTTTTCCGTCAATGGTAATCTTCATTCTTCCGCTCCTGATTCCGCCGTCTGTATTCTCTAATACTCAAACTCATCCAACCCGGCCGCTGCATTTTCACCTGCAATACGCCCGCTGTTTAAACAGAAGCCCATGGTATTGCCGGACAGTATAAAGGGATAGCTGTCCCCGAAAATGTTGCACGCATCGGTTCCCACACAGTACAGACCCGGAATTACCTTTGCCTCCTGTGTCATGACCTCTGTCTTATGGTTGATTTTGACTCCGCCCAGGGAACCGTAAGCGCCCACGTTCTGGCGGCAGCAGTAAAACGGCGCCTTTGCAATAGGCTGCATATAGTGCCTGTCTTTTTCAAAAATCTCATCAAATCCAGCCTCGCACATCTCGTTGTATTCCTCCACCTGCGCGGCCAGGCCTTCCGCATCAATGCCTGCTTTTTCGGCCAGTTCCTCAATGGTGTCCGCCTGCGCGATCGGCTCATATCCGTCCGCCAGATCCCGGTTCCACTGTTCGTCAAAGTGATCATACAGGTCGTGGGGGTGTACGTGGCTGACAATGTCCGGACCTTTTTTCTTGTATTTTTTAAGCAGCTTGCTGTCAAAGATAGAATAGGCCACGCTGCCGGGCTGGGCCGTGATCGCATTTCCTGTAAAGGTGGTGTTTCCGATCTGATCCTCCGGCATGAACCTCTGCCCGTTGCGGTTGACCCACAGGCACGGCTGGCGGAACGCGCCGTCCAGGATAAAATGATTCATATTGTCTGGAAGCTGGTACATCAGCTCCATGGTGCACGGCTCCTTGCCTGCCCCTGCTTCCCATGCCATCTTAATCCCGTCCCCCTTCATTCCCGGAATAGCGAAATTAAAAATGGTCTTTCCGAACTCATATCCAGTCTCTTCTTTGATCATGACAGGATTATCGCCAAAGCCGCCGGTGGCAAGGATCACTGATTGGGCCCTGGCCTCAATCTCTTCACCGTCTTTATCCTTGGCCATCACTCCTACCGCGCGGCCGTCTTCCATAATGACCTTGCAGACAGGAGTCTCCAGCAGGAATTCCACTCCCAGGTCTTTTGCACGCTCCGTCATCTTTTTTGTCATGGATGTGGCTGCCCTTGGCCCAGGGATGCCGCCGTCCTCGGGCTTGCATACATGCCATGTAAATTCACCGTCCGAGTATGCTCTCGTATTCTCCGGCGCACTGAACGCCCTCTGCACACCTGCAAATTCCACGCCCATATCCGACAGCCAGTCAATGGTATCCCCTGACTTGAAGTAATAATCACGCACCATCCGCGCGTCCACACGGTAGTGGGTGAAATACATGTGCTTGCGGAACGCCTCCCCAGGAGTAAGGGAGATCATGTGCTCCCTCTGAATCCTGGAACCGACTCCCAGAGGTCCCATGCCCATATTGGCCGCACCTCCTGTGGTGTTGGACTTTTCAAAAACCAGTACGCTGGCCCCGTTTTCCGCCGCTGAAATGCAGGCTGCAAGGCCGGAAAGGCCGGCTGCCACAACAATAACGTCTGTTTCCATTTTCCTCATAATCAATAATACCTCCAATTTTTTTATTCAATTTCACATCATCAGTCACATGATATCAATCGCCGCTTCATAGCCCGCATGGACCGCGTCTCCGACTTTCCCGGCCCTGTCACAGTCCCCGATGACATATGTCCTGATTCCTCCGGCCATCTCCCGGATCTCTTCCACAACTGCCTTGTCCGCCTTCATCCCCATGGAATATACGCATGTATCCGCCGCAATCAGCTTTTGTTCGCCGTCCGTTTCAACCAGCACGCCTTTATCTGTAAACTCCAGCACCTTTGTATGAAGCATCTGCTTCAAACCGCGCCGGTCCATTTCATCCAAAAGGGCATTGCGGTAGTATCCAAATGTTTCAAACGCCATCATTCCCTGCATCTCGATCACAGTCACCTCATGGCCATGGTTGGCCAGATGGAGTCCCACTTCACAGCCTACCAGTCCGCCGCCTGCAAGAACCACGTGTTTTCCTATTTTGTCCATATTGTGATATGCTTCCAATGCATTCATGGCCCGGTCAATTCCCTTAATGGGCGGCTTTATGGGTCGTGCGCCTGTGGCTATGATCACAGCATCCGGCTTACACTCATCCATGATTTCCCTGGAACACACCGTATTCAGGCGGATATCTGCCCCGGCTTCCCCGGCCCCACTTTCCCCGGCTTCGCGGATCAGAAGATTCTTAAAATTTCTAAGGTCCTCCTTGTCCTCGTCATAGTCCGTAAAGTTGATCGTACCGCCAAGTTCCCCTGTCTTTTCAAGGAGTGTCACCTTGTGCCCACGCTTCCTGGCAGTGATGGCAGCCTGCAGGCCTCCCACCCCGCCGCCAATGATCAGCACATTTCTGCTTTTTGTGGGATATGGGTGCCGGTCCTCATACCAGCCGAACCCGGAATTGGGGTTAATGGCACAGCGCCCCATGGATGCGGGGCTGTAAATGCGGTCAACATCCTCCTTGGAAAGCCCTTTTTCCCAGAGAGGCACATCGGTCCTGTGCTCGCAGAAACCGGGATAACAGGAAAAGCATCTCACACATTTGCGTATGGTATCTTCCCTGCCGGAAAATGCCTTGTTGGGAAATTCAGGATCCGCAAATCCCTGGCGTCCCAGTTCAATAAAATCCGCCTTCCCATCCGCGATCACCTGATCCGCAAAGGCCGGGTCGTTGATTCCGCCGATTACCGCTACTTTTGATCTGGTTACCGCCGCCTTGACCTTTGCCGCATGTTCTACGTTTACGCCGTGCACATCAAAGAAATCCGAGAATGTCTGCGTCTGGTTTCCCGCCCATTTCAAACCGTTGGAAACATGGATGATATCAGCCATGCCATCGATCTCCCGGCAGAATTCCACCATATCGTCAATGGTCATTCCTCCGTTTACTCCGTCCTCCGCCGACATGCGCAGTTCCAGGATCATATCTTCCCCAATGCCCTCACGCACTGCTTCCAGGATCATTTTGGGGAACCGGGCGCGGTTTTCCATGCTTCCGCCGAATTCATCGGTCCGGTGATTGGTCCACGGCGAGATAAACTGCTGCATGTTAAAGCCGTGCCCGCCGTGAACCAACACTCCGTCAAATCCGCAGGCCTTTGCCAATTTGGAAATCTTCCGGTAATCATTGCAGATCTTTTCCATCATTGCAGGGTTCAGCGCAAAAACCTGTACCCCGTCCTCCCGCACATAGGCGTCCGGGCCCCAGGGAACATAAGGCGCTTTTGTCTCAGCCACCGCTCCCTCATGGGAAAATTCCAGATAGGCGAGAGCGCCATGCTTCCTGATGCGGTCCGCATACTCCCTGATCTTTTTAAAATCTTCCCCATCGTAGTCATCCATGTCAATGGCACGTTCCATAAACAGGGTGGTGCCCTCCTCATTGTTCACGGGAAGCTCCCCCGTTGACACGGCCGCAAACCCGCCCTTGGCCCGGTTCTCTACCATCCGGTATACATTTTCAGCAATCTCAGGCAGAAAAAACACGGAATGTGCAAACAGGGTAGGTGCTGCGATCAGGCGGTTTCTGTACACTTTTCCCCGGATTGTCATGGGGCTTTCCAGATGTGTGAATTGACTCATTGCCTCTCCTTTTTGGCAGACCGTTGCAGAGCGTGTTTGAATATGCTCCGGTCCGGAATCCATTATTATTTTATCGTAACTGTTCAGTGACATTTGATCTGATTCAAATTATAGTGGATTGACAATCCCTTAACATCATGCCTGCACCTTATGTTTTCCGCCGCAGATGGCTGGTTTTTGTGCAAACGCACAAAGTAGTATAAGTATACTTTTAAATCCCCTTAAACTGCTTATTCTTATACTTCCGCACCCTTTCCTGCACCGCCTTCAGATTCTTTGGCTCTGCATAAAATCCGCCCTCGGTATGCCCGATCTCTTCCAGGTGCTTTGCCCGGCCTGCCACTGTGGTGCGGTCCTTCAGATATCCGTCTTTTTGGATGACAAATCTCCATTTTCCATCCCCTGTCCGTTCCAGATCTCCGCCCGCGCCGCAGACCTGACATTCCACGGGATAATGCAGCCCGTCCCACTGGGGTTCTCCCAGCACCAGGGCATTGGAGTGACAATTTGGACACCAGCCCATATCCTCATCTCCCAGCCATCCGCGCTCCCCGGGAGGTGTTGCCGCTGCTTTCATGATATGTTCTCCCATCTTTCTCGCACGGGCCATGAGAGCGTCATCCAACAGGCACTGGGCACGGCCCGGAACCCGCGTTGCCAGTATCATATCCACCACCTTCATATCCGTGGTGAACATGGTGGCCTGCATGGCTTCCAGAGCCATGGACTGCCATGCCCTGGTGGAACCGCCCGCACAGATCAGCCCCGCAACCCGGTCCTTATGGTCAATTGCACCAATGGTCTCCAAAAATGCCGTCTCATAGCTCAAACTTCTCTGGGCAAATATAAGATACTCCGCATTGGGCATCAGATCGTAGGTGGGCGCTGAAAAGATCACCGCGTCCTGGTCCAGCATCACTTCCATGATCTTCTTTTTATCATCCCTTTCATCCAGCACACAGCCTGTATGCTTTCCCTGTGCCATGCCTCTTGTGCACGAGGTACAGCCCGTGCAGCTCTCGATGTGATAATCCTTTAAATTGATCATTGTCACATCCGCACCGGCCTCCTCGCAGTACATAAGCGCCTCCTTTAACAGGATCTCACTGTTGCTGTCCTTTCTGCCTGCTGTAATCCCCATTACTTTAACTGCCATCTCTTTTCCTCCTGGACATTTGTATGTACTCTCGGAGATTCCTCCTGTACACTTGTCTGAATCGACTTTTGATTGAAACAGATTCCCGAATCTGTTATACTTCATATAAAATATATCAGTTATTTTTTTAACAGGCACCCGTTTCAAGTCGGATCTTATCCGCATTTTCGTGTTACTTTTCGTACATTTGTCTGACAGGAGGCTGTACATGGCATATTTGGAAACGATCGTCCGTCATCTGGAGGAGATATTTGATATTAAAATAGAAGGGCAGTGGAATGGGCGGACCAGGATTGAGGGGATCCGCTTTTTGGCCTGTGAGCAGGACCGGGCAGGGCAGGGACAGACATATATGGGACGGACATATGGGGGACAGGCACAGGACTTAGAGGGGCAGCTCCTTTATATCAGTGATTCCAAGAACGAGCTCCCCGCCAGGCGCCCTCGGAACCTTTTGATGGTGGGGTTATGTGAGCCGCTGCCTGACCCTCACATTATCTATATCAGGGAACAGATCGGCCTGGCCCAACTGTTTAATGCGGTCCAGGAAGTCATTTTCATGCACAATGCACAAAAGCTGAAACAGGAGGAACTGTTCCGGTCGCTGCACAGCGGCCACGGGATCGAGGGGCTGGCCCATGTGGCCCACGCCTATCTGGGCAATCCTGTGACAATATGCGATACCAGTTTTTCAATCATTGCAGCCAGTCCCGTGGTGGAGGATGCTGATAATCTGGAGAAAAAACATGGACGCCTCTATCTGAAGGACGCCCTTTTTCAGAACATGGAGGACCGCAAAATCATCAGGCACATTTATTCCTCCTCTGCGCCCTATGTCACAACCCTTGATGATTATCCATATAAATGGGTATTTGAGAGTATACGCATCCGGCATGCAGTGGTGGGATATGTCTGCGTCAGAGGGACAGTCCGTGAATTTACAGAAGATGATTTAGAATTGATCGATGTATTTTCCCAAATGCTTTCCATTGAAATGCAGAAGGACGCCGGTTACCGCCATCCCACCGGCCTGAAATATGAATATTTCCTCACGGAGCTGCTGGAGGGGCATTTTGACCGCACGGAATACATAACCAGCCACCTGCTCCAGCTGGGACGCGTGCAGATGCCCTATTATACCATTCTGCTGCTGTCATTTACGGACCCGGACCACAAACCAAGTCAATATAAAGGCTATTTTGAACAATTGCTTGCCCTGCTGCCGAATTGTATGGTGGTGCTGTTTCACGGCTGCCTGACCGTGCTTTTGCCCGGCGATTCAGCGGAGCCCTTCAGCGAAACATGCAGGAGCCGTTTTGATGCCTTCTTACAGCTGAACCATATGCAGGCTTTTATCAGTTATCCCTATACCGACATTGCAAAAAGCAGCATCTACTACCAACAAGTAAAAGAGCTGTCTTTGCTATACGCAAAAACAGCCCGGCCGGATCACCCGTCCTTTGTTTACTATGAAACATATTTTATGGAGCACGGCTTCTATCAGTACCATGATAAGAACCTTCTAAGCGCTTCCGTCCATCCTGCCATTACCCGTATCATGGAATATGACAGGACCGCCAACACGGAATACGCCCGGACCCTGCGCGTATACCTTGCCCAGAACCGGAACGCCCTGTCCGCAGCCAGGGAGCTGCACATCCACAAAAGCACTTTCTTTTACCGCCTTGGGAAAATGTCGGACCTGTTTGGGATCGATATGAATGACGGACTGGCCCTGTTTACCTATGAATACTCGTTCCGGGTGCTGGATTACCTGGGATAGGCCCTTATATGAGATTTGCTTTTTCACAAAACATCCGCATTTCTTTTACTATCTACAACACCGCAAACAGTCTTTTTGCCAAAGATTTTAGAAAATTTAAGAAAAATATTTTTCATTTCATAAAATCAGCGCATCTATACACAACCGAAAATCCGGCTGAATATAAATGCGCTGTTTCATACTTTCAATATAGGATTCTTAACGGTATTGAAGATACTCCAAGAACCGTTTGACTGCGAGTGAAGCTGTCTTTTTACTCCGCAGGGCAATTCCGATTTTTCGATATGCGGGTACATCTAATTCCTTTGCCACAATCCGGTATGGAACGCGCTTCAAAATCAATTCCGGCAAAATGCTGATACCAAGACCGCTTTCCACCATTGACATAATCGCGTAATCGTCCCATGTTGTAAAATGTACGTTGGGCGTCAGGTTACAGCGTTCAAATATTTCCGACACTTCCGTTTTTGCGCCTTTCTCCAAGAGCATGAATGGCTCGTTGCAAAGAGCCGCCACAGGGACTTTTTCAAGCTGCGCCAGAGCATGATTTTCCGGCAAAATGACAAGCAGCCTGTCCTGTTCTAAAAAAATGGTTTCAAAGTCAGAATAAGTCGGTAATCGCAGGAAGCCGCAATCCACGCGCCCCTCTGAAATCCATTCCTCAATCTCTGTATAATCTCCAAGCAGTAATTCATAATCAATGCCCGGATAGGCCTTTTGAAATTCCCTGATAATATTCGGGAGCCAGTGCGTTGCTACGCTGGAAAATGTGCCGATACGGATAAGCCCCGATTGCAGCCCGTTCAGTTCGTCCACTTCCATTTGCAGCTTTTCATATTCCATGCAGACACTCTTTGCATGAGGAAGCAACTTCATTCCATCGCTTGTCAGCTTTACGCCGGATTTCCCCCTTTCCAATAAGACAACTTTCCATTCCTTTTCCAAGTCGTTTATCATACGGCTAATACCAGATTGAGAGTAATTCAGTATTTCTGCGGCTTTTGTGAAACTGCCATACTCGACCGTCTTGACAAACGCCATATATTTTTGAATATTCATGTCCATGTTGTCACCCTGTTCCATTCATCTGATTTTATCATATATCCTATGATAAACATTCGCTTTTGTAATTACATGGAACATGGTAAACTGAATACGCAAAAAAGTCAAGCGGGAGTGTGACCACAATGTTTTATGTAAGTGAAATTCAGACCGAAGCCCCCTGTCGCTTTCAGACGCAGCTTCAGGAAAAAGTTTATGAGGCGTTAGAAAAACTGCAAATTCCTTTCCAGCGTGTCGATACCGATGAAGCGATTACTATGGAGGATTGCGTTGCCATTGATGAAAAACTGGATATGAACATGGTAAAAACCTTGTTCCTCTGCAATCGGCAGCAGACAGATTTTTATTTGTTTATTACCATCGGCAGGATATGACGGTATCGGGGAGGTATCGTCATGTTCTTTTTTCATGTGCATAATGGCAGCTTGCTAAAAAAATCTCATTTCAAACAGCACGTCAGTTTGCCAACAAATATGAACTGTATGCTCATTTAGTATGTCTTGACATGGAGCATATCGAATATGCTTTTAATGCCTTTTGCCTCCTGTTTCTCAACACTCTGCCTACACTGACACGGACTTTTGGGGCGGAAGCATATCGATCAAAATAAGGGACCTCCTATTAATACCAGTCATGTTTTTCGCCCCGGTCCAGGGCATTGATCTGCTCCATCTCCTCCCTTGTCAGTTCAAAGTCAAACAGGGAAATGTTCTCACGGATATGCTCCGGGTTGCTGGAACCGGGAATTACCACAACGCCCTTTTGCAGATTCCATCGCAGAATCACCTGTGCCGCGGAGCGTCCGTGAGCCCGGGCAATGGAAACAATGGCTTCATCATTCAAAAGTTCCCGGGTGTGCCCCCTGCCTCCCAAAGGGTACCAGCCCTCCATCACAATTCCCAGACCGTGCATATAGCCGATAACTTCGCTTTCCTGATAATAGGGATGGATTTCATTTTGGACCACCGCCGGGGGAATGGCCACCTGGGGAAGAAAAGTATCTATCTCCTCAATATACCAGTTAGAAAGACCGATGGAACGGATTTTTCCATCTGCCACCGCCTGCTCCATGGCTTTGTACGCCTGCACATCACCAGAACCCGGATGATGGAGCAGCATCAGGTCAATATACTCCACTCCCAGGGCTTCCAATGCCTCGTCTATGGCCTCCGCTGCATAGGCAAACTGTGTGGGATACAGCTTTGTGGTAAGAAAGATCTCTTCCCTTGGCACGCCGGACTGCCGGATTCCCCGGCCAACTGCCGTTTCATTGTGGTACATATAAGCAGTATCGATCAGCCGCACTCCGCTGTCCAGTGCTGATACAATGGAATTTACACATTCATCATCCAAGAGACTGTATGTACCGATTCCGGCAATGGGCATTTCATAACCACTGTTCAGCCTGACCGTGGGAGCCATACCATTTTCCCCGGCAGGCAGATCAAAGACAGCTGCATCTGCCGTGGCTTCAGACGTCTGGTCTGCGGTCTGAACCGCAGACCGGAAGGAGGTTTCGTTGGCCGGCGGATTTAAAGAAGTTCCGCCTGACTGCGGATTTGGTGAAATTCCGCTGCCGCAGAGCAAAAGCAGAGAAAAAGCAGCCACCGGTATTAATATATATGTTATTTTCATTGTGATCTCCCCTGGCACAAATTTTCCGTAAAAAAGCTTTCGATCTTATGAAATGGGATCTTATCTTTCCTGTCATACAGGTCTGTGTGGACCGTATCGGGCAGGATCAAAAGCTCCTTGTTACCGCCTGTCAGCTTTGAAAAGGCATCCCGGCTGAAATAGCAGGAGTGTGCCTTCTCACCATGGATCATCAGCACCGCGCTGCGGATCTCCTCACTATACTGTAAGATCGGCATATTGATAAAGGACAGAGAGGACGTCTTATTCCAGCCCTCATTGGAGTTCAGGGAACGCTCCGTATACCCGCGCTCCGTCTTGTAATAATCGTAATAATCCTTCACAAAAAAGGGGGCGTCATCGGGAAGCGGGTCAGCTACACCCCCGGCCCTGGCAAAGGTACCGGACTTAAAATCCTCTGTGCGCTGGGCGTTCAGAGTTTTCTTCATCTCATAGCGTGTCTGGGCACTGTCATCCTGATCAAAGTAGCCCTTTGCATTAACACGGGTCATATCATACATAGTGGATGTAACCGTTGCTTTGATACGGGTATCCATGGCCGCTGCGTTTAAAGCCATTCCACCGAAGCCGCAGATTCCTATGGCGCCGATCCTCTCGGGATCTACCATATCCATATTGGAAAGAACGTCCACCGCGGCAGAGAAATCCTCCGTGTTGATGTCCGGTGAAGCCACGTTCCTCGCCTCTCCCCCGCTTTCTCCAATAAAAGACGGGTCAAAAGCCAAGGCCGCAAAACCTCTGAACGCCATCTCATCTGCGTACAACCCTGACGCCTGCTCCTTCACCGCGCCAAAGGGACCGCACACAGCGATTGCAGCCAGCCTGTCTTTAGCGCCCTTTGGCACGTAAAGATCTCCGGCCAGTTCAATGCCGTAACGGTTTCTGAAATATACCTTTGTTCTGGTGACATTTTCACTGAGTTTAAATGAATATCCTTCAAAAGCTGCTTTCATGGGAATCCTCCTCCATCATCCTTAAAATACATTTCCGCGTTTGATCTGGTAGACCAGAAAATCCAGACAATCTATCTGTCTCTGGCTTTGGTGGACTGTATCCAGCAAAGCATCCTTTTGCTGCGCGAGTATCCGCAGCAACTGGGCCTGCCGCCCTTCTTCCACTAAGCACAGGCAGGCCCAAACTGTCTGGGAATCAAAACCTGCATCCACCAGGTTTTGTATCAAAATCCCCTGCTTATCTGATGCTTTTGCCATATAAGTCCCCTCCTGATTCAGATTATACGATCTCCTCTCGGAAATAGCCAATACTTATTTTCTATAACTAGATATTCTTGAAATAAATATCTTGGCAGTGTATACTATAACCTATACCGGAACTTTTATTGGAACTTATACTGGAATTTTTATCAGAATCGGAAGATTGAATGAACAGAATGGAGGTATTGTCATGGAAATCCGGGTTTTAAGATATTTTTTAGAGGCTGCCAGGGAGGAAAATATAACAAAGGCCGCTGCCTATCTGCATATTTCCCAGCCCACGCTGTCCAAACAGCTGAAGGATCTGGAGCAGGAACTTGGCAAGAAATTATTTGTCCGCAGCAATTACAGCATTAAATTGACAGATGAGGGGATGCTGCTCAGAAAGCGCGCGGAAGATATTCTGGAAATGGTTGATAAGACCACGGACGAATTTAAGTCACTGGGCAAAGTGACCGGTGGCGATGTATATATCGGATGCGCCGAATCACATCTTGTTAAACACCTTGCACAGGTGATCATGGATTTCAAACAGCAATATCCCGGCCTGCGCTACCACATCCACAGCGGGAATACCCAACAGGTAACGGAACGTTTGGACCGGGGCCTTCTGGATATGGCTGTTATTGTGGAGCCCCCCAACCTGACGCACTATAACTACATTGCGATCCCTGGCGTGGATTCCTGGGGACTTCTCATGCGCCAGGACCATCCCCTTGCAAAAAAAAGCCATATCACAGCCAATGATTTGATGGGTATTGAGTTGATCTGTTCGGACCAGTCCATGAAAGCCGATATCCCCAGATGGTGCGGCGAAAAGGCGGACGCCCTGAATTATGTGGGGTCCGCCAACCTTTTTTACAACGGAAGTGTATTTGTAAAGGAGGGCCTTGGATGTATGCTGACCTTTGACCACCTGGCGGACACCAGTACAGACAGCGGACTGTGTTTCCGTCCATTATACCCTGTGCTTGAAAATAAAATGTATATTATCTGGAAGAAATATCAGGTGTTTACGCCAATTGCGGAACTACTTATTCAGGCACTTTTGGAAAAGGCCGGGTGATGGTCTATCGTGGCCTTCTAATGTTTCTGTTGTCCGGTCACTCACCCGCTTCTTCCCACTGAAAAAACTCCACCTCCGTCATAGGCCTGCCGAAAAGGTAACCCTGGATATAATTCAGCCCCACTGTCTTCAGTGCCTCATATTCCTCCGCTGTCTCCATTCCTTCCAGGCAAACCTTGATCCCGATGCTGTGGCAGATGGCCACCACAAACTGAATGAATGTGGCGTCAAATTTACTTTTTAAAATATCCTTGATGAATATACGGTCTATTTTGACCACGTCCACGGGTGCAAATTTCAAAAGCTCCAAAGAAGAATAGCCCGTGCCGAAATCATCCATGGCAATTTGAATGCCATGGGCTCTCAGGCTTTCAAATTTTTTGTAGAAAAGACCCATATCGTGGATTTTACAGCTCTCTGTCAGCTCCAGCATCAGGCTGCAGCAAGGGTATTCCTCCTCCCCTACCGCATCCAGCACATTTTCCACAAAATCAGCTTCCATCATCTGGGGCACCGATACATTCACGCTTAACGAAAAATCAGGGTTCTTCTTCAGCCATGGTCTGGCCGTCCTCATGGCTGTTCTCAGGGTCCACTGCCCCACCTGGATGATCATTCCCGTCTCCTCCAGAATGGGGATAAACTCCACCGGGGACACAATACTGCCGTCCGGATCCGTCCAGCGCAGCAAAGCCTCGGCACCGATGATCGTTCGGCTGGCCGCGTCCACCTGGGGCTGATAACGCAGGCTGAATCCGGTGAATCCGCTGTTGACGGACTCCCGAAGGGCCATCATGATCTTCAGGGTCTTCTTTTGGTTTTCCAGGATCTCCTTTGAGAAGAATACGATACGGTCCCGCCCTTTTTCCTTGGCATAGCGCAGAGAATACTCTGCATATTTAAACAGTTCAGAAGCCGCGCCTCCGTCCTCCGGGTACATCACGCCTCCGGCGGACAGCGTAAGGTTCAGCTTATACTGATTCCAAAAATGCATGCGCCCCATCATATTCCGGATCTCCATATAGAGTGTTTCCATATCCCTGTGCCCCACATTGTCCATAAGAATCCCCATGCAGTCATTGTCCAGCTTAAAAAGACCCGCATTGTCCGGCAGGATGGACTGTATGGACTGAGCCACGGTTTTTAGGATATGATCCCCCATGGAACGGTCATATATCTCATTGACCTGTTTGAAATTATCCAAACCAAGGAGCAGGATCCCCAATCTTTCCACCGCCATCTTGTCCCTGATCTTTTTTTCAAACACGCGGAAGAACTCTATGTGATTGAGAAGCTGCGTTACCGGATCTACCTTGTTTTGACGTCCCAGCTGGGTCATGATCCCTGCAAATACAGACGGTTCCCCGAATTCATCCCGCATCATCTGCCCCCTGCACCGCATCCACAGATATTCTCCCTCCCTGTTCTTGGCGCGGAATTCCACAGAATGATAGTCCATCATATTTTCGCCAATCTCCATGTTGGACTTGTAAAACCGTTCCCAGTCATCAGGATGAACGATCTCCTTCCATATGGGCAGCGGATTGTCCAATACCTCACCGGGCATATTAAACAGCCATACCTGTGCAGGGCTGTACCGGAACACTCCTGTCTTCATATTGCATATGTATATGAAATCATCCGTACTTTTTGTCAGGGCATCATACAGCAAGGAGGAATCATATTCACGCCAGCCTGCAGCACCGTCTGAATGCCGGAAGGGGTTTTCATTTTCCTCCAGCATCTTCGTTTTTCTTTTTCGCAGCTTCTGCATGTACATGATCTCATCCGCCTTGGCAATAATGCTGTTCACGGACAACGGATTATCCGGTCCAACAGTATAGGTGCCAAAGGAAAATGTCATTTCATAGGGTATGTTCTTCTGTTCCTGAAACGCCTTAAGTTCCTTCAGGCTGTCCAGAAAGAGTTTGGACATCTCTCTCTCATTCATATGAAAGCTGACTGCCATGAACTCATCACCGCTTAAGCGAAACAGGAAATCAGGCTTTTCCACCCTTTTTTTCACCACGTCCGTCACCTGGACCAGGAGGGTATCGCCTGCCCTGCCCCCATAGGTCTCATTTATCATATTCAGGTTGTCCACGTCCAAAAGAGCAACCGTCAGGCTGCCCCCTTTCATCTTTGTCTTTCTGAGGGCCGCCCACAAATGCTCCTTTCCTTCCATGCGGTTCAGCACGCCTGTGATCCCATCTTTCTTTTCCTGGCTACTGACCGGCAGTGTGTCTGGACGATCCGTCTCCTGGAGTACCTGGCCCGCCCCGCCATTGGACGAATAAAATTTCCGTTTGCTTTCATACATACAGGCATCCGCCATGGAGAGAATCTCAGAAACCGTATATCCCGATCCTCCTTGCACCTCAACCAGGCCGCTGCTAAACGATACCTCATAGGTGATTCCATGGAACTGCCTGGTATATGACATCCGTTCCAGGACCTGGTCGCTCCATTGCCCGGCCTCATCCAAAGAACGGTGGAACAAAACAGCGATAAACTCATCCCCGCTGAGCCGGAACATAAAGTCGTCCTTTTCCATACATGCCTGTGTGCTCTTCACCACAAACTTCAACATTCTGTCACCTTCCAAATGGCCCATGCGGTCATTGATCAGCTTCAATTGATTCACATCCATCATGACCACGATAAAAGACTCCCCTTCTTTCAGGGTATCTAAAAGCTGAGAGAGCCGTTCCTTTCCCGCCCTTCGGTTCAGGATCCCGGTCAGGTCATCGGTCTTAGCGTATTGGGAAAGTTTAATCTGTTCCGAAATATCAACAGAGTGCTGGAAATGATATTTTTTTCCATTCACTTCAACCAGGCTGTCACAGTTTTGATACGTGTGGCCTGTTACCGTATTGCACTCCCTCCAGTTTACGGCTCCATCCTGCGTATCAGAGAGAAGTCTATGGATCTGGCAAAAGCCGCACCGGCCCTTCATTCCCTTTTGAAGGACTTTCCAGCAGATACAGCCCTCCGGTTTTTCCAATCCGAAGGTCTGTTTCATGGCATCATTCATATAAACAATCTCATCTGTCTCCACATCAGTGATATAAATATTGGCATTTATCTTATCCAGCAGCTGGCTATAGAATTCCACGTCAAATACTTTTTTCATAAAAGCTCCTTTTAACTTTATTTTATTATTTAATCCACTGATTTCCAAGATAGTTTTTGTGTACATATGCATATAGTATCTGACGAAAATATTTAAACGGTTCCACTGATTTCAGATCCTGTTTACGTATCTAAAAAACCTCTCCTAATTATGGGGTACAAAAAAAGAAACCGCAGATCAGTCTGCGGACACGGGTTTAGAAGCGCCATATCCGGACAAACTTTTGGGTTCCTTTTCTTATTATATTTACTTATTTTGTAAAGACCGCCTGTACCGCACAAAAAAATGCAGGAATGGTGACAATCGATAATATGGTGCTAAGGCAGACAGTTCTTACAGATAGTATATAGTCTTTGTTGTACTGCTGGGCAAAGATCGCAATATTGCCGCCCACGGATGTGGATGCAGCTATTAATACAACCATAATGATCACTATGTTATCTACAGGCAGGATCACGAATACCCCCAAGGTGGCCAGTGGAATGATCAACAGCCTGAGCAGAACACACATATATATTTCCTTTGATAAAAAAATACTCCTAAGATCAGTTTTTACCAGATAGCTGCCCAGTATGATCATCGCCAAGGGAGTATTCATATCAGCTATATACCCAACTGTTTTCACCATGAACCCAGGTATGGATACCGGCAGCAAAAACATTACCACACCTAAACCAATGCTGATGAATACAGGGTTTTTTAATATGGCAGCAATATGTATGACTTCTCTGTCCCCGGTCATGATATATAGCCCATAGGTCCACTGGAACAGATTCAGGAAAGCCACATAGGCGGCGACATAAAAAACAGCCTCTGTGCCAAATACGGCCTGGGTTAACGGAATGCCAATGAAACCCGCGTTTCCAAATGCTGAAGCAAAATTTTGTATTCCTTTTCTCTTCCCAAAAAACAGCCACGATATGGCCATAGCCAACACAAGGGACAGAAGGGATAAAACAGCCGACTCTCCCAATTCCCTTAATTTTTCATATGAAAACCCAATCATATAGGACTTCAGGATAACACATGGAATCACCACATTTAATAAAATCGCTCCCAGATCCCTGCACCCCTGTTGCGACAGCATTCCTTTTTTCATAAGCCCAACTCCAACAGCCATTAAAAACGCCATGATCAGGATCTGCCTTAATAAAATGTAAACCATCTTGATACCATGTCCTTATAATTTGTCAATTTCAGTTACGGTTAAGGCGTATATCTTTGCGCGCTCGAACAGGGAATCTACCACGGCGTATTCACGTACGTTATGATTAAATTCCCCTATGGGCCCGCAGGAACAAAGTACCGGGATTCCCGCCGCGGCGATTGCACCGGCATCCGATGCGCCGCCCAGCTGAATCTGCCCAAATTCAGCAAAACCATGATCCGCCGCCACCTGATTGACCAAACTGAATAAACGCATGATCTGTGGGTTGGGTTCAAAGGGGTGAAGCTTTGCCAGATCCACATAATACTCCGTGGTAGTTCCTTCCACAAACACCTTTTTCATAATCTGGTCCACATCCTCCAAAACCTTTTTCCCGATCTCATCGGAAAAGACACGGATATCAACCGCAAATTCGCTGAGATCAGGGATGGAGGTAGTATTGGTATTCGTACCACTGTTGATCACGCTGACCGTCACGGTCGTCCCCCTGTCAAGGTCAGTCAGCTTTGTCAGTTCGGCCGCTTTAAAGATGGCTTCATGCACCGCATTCTTTCCTTTTGTAAACTCATTGCCTGCATGCCCGCCAAGCCCATGGACTTTGGCACGGACGGTGTACTGGGTCTTACGCCCCACACATAAACGGTTTTCAATATGCCCTGTTTCCATATTGAATGCACAAAGCGCCCCCTTGCTCTCTTCCGTGTAAAAGATATCCGCATCATTTCCAATATGGTCGGACTCTTCTTCCCCCGCGTACAGGATTTTAATGGGATGTTCATTGTAACCCAAATGGTTCAGCGCCTTTACCACATACAGCGAAATGATGATCCCGCCTTTCATATCCAGCACGCCTGGGCCGTAAGCCTTTCCGTCTCTGATCTCAAACGGGTTTTCTTTTCCAAAGGAACCGCTGTGATGAACGGTATCAATATGGCCGGAAAATATCACAGGCTTTCCCGGGCGGTCTGATCCCAGGACTCCCACCAGTATTCCCGCCCTTTCTTTCATTACTTCATGAATACGGCACTGGAACCCTTCCTGTTCAAACTCATTCTTCAGCCATCCGGCTGCCCGTTCCACATTTTCCTTTTCATCATAGTGGCCCTCCATATTCACCAGCGTTTTCCACTTTTCCACCATCTCATCTTTATGAGCATCAATAAATCTATTGATTTCATTATAATACTGATTCATATTCTCTCTCCTTTTCATTGACTTGGTCTTCTGATCCTCTGGCCTTTTTTGAAAACTTCTTGTCGATCCCGGTAACTTCTACAACGATCAACACAGCTGCGGTAACTAACGGTGTAAACAGGTAGGGAAGCATCTGTGTGGAGTCAACGCCCAGGAAGCCGGTTACCGTAAGCGGATTTGAATTCCATGGAACTAAAAGACCGCTTAAAAGACAGCCAACAGACATGGCTCTGGTCAGGTCCCATTTATTCAAATGCTTCTGCTCATACACAGGTGTCATAAGATTTCCTGTAAACACAAAAGAGAAATTGCCGGATGCGGATGTAATATTGGAGACAAACCCCAATATGACCGTGCAGATGGTTCCCCCCAGCCTTGAGTTCACCTTTTTCATCAGCGGTTCCACCACCTTGTCAATAATTCCGGCCGTACTCAATATTCCAAAAAGCCCAAATGCAAATATGAACAGGAATGCCGTACCGGACATACTGGTAATGCCTCCTCTGCTGAAGATCTTAGCTATAAATGCATTGTCGGACTCCAGGACATAACCGCTCCACATGCTCATGGTTACGCTTGTAAAGCTCTGCCCCTGATAAAGCCATGCTACCAAGAATCCCGAAATGCTTCCGCACAGGATGGATGGAATGGACGGCACTTTAAATAACAGCATGACCAATACAACGCCCATTGGAATGAGTGGAACAAGCCCTAACCTATAATTTGCCTCAATCCCGGAGATCACATCACCGATGCTGCTTAAGTCCACGCTGCTGGTGTCAATATTCAGTCCCCATAAGAAAAAGATAACTGCGCAGATCACAGCGGCCGGCAATGTAGTAATAGCCTGATATTTGATGCTTTCAAACAGGTCCACGCCCACTGAGCCGGCTGCCACATTGGTGCTGTCCGACAGCGGTGAAATGGCATCCCCAAAATATGCACCGCCGATAATAGAGGATGCGATTACAAGAGGATGAAGCCCCATTGAGAGGCCTACGCCCATTAAAGCCACACCTGCCGTGCCGCAGGTTCCAAAGGATGTGCCTGTAAATAAAGAAAATATAATGCAGATCACAAAACTCATAACAAGAAAATATTTAGGATTGATCGTAAGCAATCCCAGCTTTGTGATCAGCGGCACGGTTCCACAGGCATTCCATGTTCCGATCAGTGCCCCCACACAGAGTACGATGGTCATGGGCACCAGGGATTTCGCACAGTAGTGGAAAATACCCTGCTGCAATTCTTTATATGTATATCCCAGCTTCATACAGAATGGGATGGTTATGATCCACGATATCAAAAACAATGGCTGGGTTTTCGCTCCAAGAAACACTGCCGGTATCATAATAATAGAAAACGATACAATTGTTACAAATAATGCATACCCAAAACTGGGCGCTTTCTTCTCTTGCTCTGTCATATTACCCTCCTAAATACATTTGTGATCGTTCCAGGCATTATCCCCTCCATTCCTACGGAGTGGCATATGCTCCATCGTATACGATCCTGTGGTAAGAAGCCGGATCCGTATCTCCTTCCGTGTTAAACAAAAGAATAACCGACTCCTCATTCAGCCCCATCATTACCTTTTCTTCTTCCAGTTCCCAGCTTTCCATCAGCATGGTCAAAAGCCCCATTGTCACTGCTCCCGATTCTCCGGATATGACCTTTTTATCATTGCCCCATGGAGCAGCCAACTGCCGCATGCCCCTGGCAGCCACATAATCCGGACAGGCTGCATAGAAGTTGGCATAATCCCTTAAAATGGGCCATGTGATCGTACATGGTTCCCCGCAGTTAAGTCCTGCCATAATGGTCTCTCCGCTTCCGGCAGCCTCATGCGGCCCTCCGTCCTCCTTTCGGGCAGACTCAAAGATACACGCCGCTTCCTCCGGCTCGGCAATCACAATGACCGGACGCTGCTTTTCATAGTAATTAACCATAAACCCGGTTATCCCTCCTGCCATAGCTCCCACACCTGCCTGAAGGAATATATGGGTGGGTGCCTTAACTCCGTATTCTCCAAGCTGATGGACTGCCTCATATGCCATTGTGGTGTATCCCTGTATGATCCGCTTGGGAATTGTCTCATAACCGTTCCATGATGTATCCTGAATCAATGTCCAGCCATGCTCCTCACTCATATGCCGGGCATAACGGACCGTATCATCATATCCCATATCCGTAACCGTCACCTCCGCTTTTCCGGCATTTGGGATTGCCTGGGCACGGTATGGTGATGATCCCTTCGGCATATAAACATAGGCCTTGCATCCCAGCTGGCCGGCCGCCCACGCCACGCCCTTTCCATGATTGCCATCCGTTGCCGTCACAAATATCATGTGGGAAACAGATTCCCTGACCAATGGCTGCTGAAGATCGGAGAACTTAGTGGTATGGATATCCAGTCCCAATTTCTCACAGATCACACATGCCAATGCGTAGATGCCGCCTAACCCCTTAAATGCATTGAGCCCGAACCGGTAGGACTCATCCTTCACAAAAATCCCTTTTACCCCCAGCTTCTTTGCCAGAACTTCCAGTGAAACTAAAGGTGTTTCCCGGTAGGCCGTCACGGAACAATGCAAGTGACGAACTGCCTTCGTACTTTCTGTGTTTAGAAACTCAGGACCCATTTTTTCCGACACATGATCGTTTTTTAGCACCTTTAAATGCTGATAATATGCCACCTCTGTAACCTCCTTGCTTTTTTATCCGCGGTACAATTATATTAAGCAATCTTTGTGCCAACTTCCGTCTTATCATAAAGTTCTGAATTTCCTTGAATTTACGTTGTTTCTATCCCCTACGTCACGTATGCAGGATTTACTCTGCCATTGCTCTTATCATTTTGATATTCAGATGTCCTGATCTCGTATTATTTTGATAATCTATATCATATTGATACCTGATCTGCGTATCTCCATTAAAAAAGGCCGTCTAAAAGACAGCCTTTTTATCCATAGACCATACGGTTGATGGTACGTTATTAATCGTACGTTCCTTTCCCAACTTAGAGCTGATATACTTTTATCTTTCTGTATAATGTTGCAATACCGATTCCCAATTTGCCTGCTATCATTTTTTTAGCTTCCGGGGAAACTCCATAGATTGCCAGTGCCCGTTTGATCATCTGGCGTTCCATGTTTTCCAGATTCAGATCTTCTATGGCCTCCTCCACGCGTACGGTCCCATTTGTTTGGAAAAATTTTCCTGGAAGAAGGCTGCCCTCCAGCATTCCGCTGTAAGGCATCATATTCATCACATATTCAATCGTGTTCTGCAGTTCCCGGATATTTCCAGGCCACTCATAACGCTCCAGGTATCTCCAAAAATCCTCATCAATCCCCCTCACCATTTTCTTAAGCACTGCACTGTAACGTTCAATAAAACTGGTGGCGATCACACGTATATCCTCCTTCCTCTCCCGAAGGGGAGAAAGTGCCATGGGAATCACATTGAGACGGTAATATAGATCCTCACGGAACTCCCCTGCCTGGATCATTGATTCTATATCCTTATTAGTTGCCGCCACCAGACGCACATCAATCTTCACTGTCTGGTTACTGCCCAGTCTGGTAATCTCCCTGTTTTCAAGAACACGCAGAAGCTTTACCTGTAGATACAGGGGCATGTCACCTATCTCATCTAAAAAAACAGTACCGCCGTTGGCTGCCTCAAACAGACCGGTCCGGCCTTTTGCATCAGCCCCTGTAAATGCGCCCTTCACATATCCGAACAACTCACTTTCCAAAAGATTCTCAGGTATGGACGCGCAGTTGACCGCAACAAAAGGATAGTTGGATCGGTCGCTCTCCCCATGAAGCGCAACGGCTACCAGTTCTTTTCCCGTACCACTTTCTCCTGTTATAAGAACATTGGATACAGACGGTGCCACAATCTGAATCTTCTCCCGGATAGATACAACAGCTGAAGATACGCCTAAGATGCGGTTTAATTCCCTTGGTTTTACCCGTACCCCTGCACCGTCATTTTCATCGGAAGTCAGATCTGCCTTCTGGAATACAAATAATTTTCTGTACTCTTCCATATCCAGATCATAAAACCTGCCTGCCAAAAGATAGGTGAAACCTCCGATCTGAAGGCTGTATTCAAGCAGATCCTGTACCTGGTTCCCTGTTTCGTGAAATGTGATAGGCGGCAGCTTGTGATTCAGTTCCTGTATAAACAGGAGTTTCTTACCAGCCTGGTTAATCCTGGATATTTTAAGGTTCTGGTCCATGACCAGGATTCCGCTGTCAACCTTATTAAGAATATTCTCCAGCAGCAGGATCACATTTTGGTTTCTTCCTTCATTCAGGATATCCTTGGCTTTTGATTCAAGAAGCTCCCCAAATTGATTCAAAAAGCGGATAAATACTTCTCTATTTCCAAAAAAATGCTGTTTCTGGCGCTCTTCAAAGCATACAAATCCCAATACCCCGATCACTTCTTCATCCACGCATAGCGGGAGCCATACCTCACAGATGTTATCACAGACAGACAGCTTTGGACAGACACGGCAGATGCCGGATTTCTTCGGATCATCCATGATTGTCAGCTCCTTGTGTTCTATGGCTGACTTTACTACATATCCATAAGACGACATATCCCCGATCCGATTGCGCATCCGCCCGCTTCCCGCAATACGAATGCAATTGGCATCAATGATTGTCACGTCAACTTTCAGGATTTCTGCCAGGATCTCAACATACCGCTGGGCTGTTTCCTGCATTTTCATTAAAATGCGTTTCATGCTATTCCCCCATTTTCACTGAAACAAACGATGTTATAATCCCATGGTAACGGCGGATCGCGTTTATGTCAAGAACCCGTCCTTCATTAAAAGATTCCCATCCGGCTCAGTATGAAGATCCACATAAAAATGGTCCCCAGGGAACATACGGATGTAAATACAACCAGCTGCGCCGCCAAATCCGCATCGGAATCCATGGCACTGGCCAGGTTAAACGATGTGGTTGCACAGGGAGCAATAAAGATGCACATCAGGCCAATGAAATCCGCCCTGCAAAATCCAAGCCATACGGTAACAGGTACAAGAATAGCCGGCACGATCAGAAGCCTGAACAGGATGCCCACCGCAATGCTTCTTAAGTTGCTTTTTACTGCTCCAAAGTTAAATAATCCCCCCATAACAATCAGGGCCACCGGCGTACCGCAACGCCCCAGATCCCTAAAAACATTGGACAGCATGTCCGGATACTGAATATGCAGCAGCTGTGTCAAAAAGCCGGCCAGGGCCGCAATAACATACGGATTGGTTACCACTCCCCCAAACACTTTCCTTAACTCGATCCTTCCTCCTTCCCGGAATAACTCCAGCAGGATGACGGAAATTATGTTTTGAACCGGGACAATAATAGCGATCAGCAGCGAGATCGCTCCAATGTTTCCCTCACCACACAGCGCTGTCCCGATCAGAGTTCCGAATATAACAAAATTTGTGTGAAAAATACCATGGGCCAGCGCGCCGCGCCTTTTCTTTGTTTTCTCTGTGGGATATGCGGCAAGCAGCGAAATCCCCAGAATCACGATCTGCGTGATCACAGCATACACGATCAGTTTTCCGTTAAATACCTCCCTGATATCCGCTTTATAGATATTGTAGTATAGGGAGATGGCCAGAAAAGTTTTGAAACACAGCTTGTTCATCTTATTCAGGGTATGATCGTCCACCATATTGATCTTTCTCAGAAAATATCCCAGTGACAACATGATAAACATGGGTAATACGGCGCTTAACGCGGTTTGAAAACTGCTCATTATTCGTTCCTCTTTCCTTACCCTCAGTGGACAAGGGCGCACACTCCCCCTTGTCCACTGAGGGTAAATATTGATTTTAAGATGGTCCCAATTGGGGTCCCCTTATTTATTTAGCAATTTTCATGCCATCATCGAAGTTCCTGAAATACCTTCATACTTTTGCTTATAAATATCATTTTGATAACAAATGTGCCTTATTCCATATCGTTTTGATAATCAGTATCAAATTGATACAGCCAAAACTGATCACACATCCAGACGATTACCCTCAGTGGACAAGGGCACACTCTCCCCTTGTCCACTGAGGGTAAATGTTATATGATATAATTACCATATATAATAAATATTCCTGCCAATATCACATCACACAATAATCATGAACCGCCATACGTCCCGCAGCCTACATCCCAGGGCGGGCTTAAGAGGAGCAAATAAGCAATGAAAAAATCCATCTGTATTTTATGTATCTCGTCCCTGTTATGCAGTCCCTTCACAGCCTTTGCCGGTCCTTCTGGTAATACGCAGGCAAGTGCCAGTGAAACAGAGTATCAGCCCCCATCACTGCGCCGTGAGATCCGGGCTTTGCAGAAAGGCGATTGGATCCATCTGACAACGGAGCAGAAACTGGAAGATCTGGATCTTTTGTATCAGACACTAAAAGAAAATTATCCTTATTTTCATACGTTAAAGAGAATGCGGGATGCGGATTTAGATCAGAAATACCGGAAAGCCCGGGGAGAAATCCGCACCAGTAACACGGATATTTCCTTTTATCAGCAGTTGGATGAATTTATCAATACCAATGACCAGATCGGACATTTGTTATTACATAACCCTTACTGGTTTGAAGAGACGGCAGACAGCTACAGACGCGTGGCCGCAGATTATCCGGACTCAGACCGCATGCAAAAATTAGCGGCAGCATACAACAATCCAAAGTCCCTGGAAAACTACAAAAAAATGAGACAGGTGACAGACCCGGCCTATGATAAGGTGATGGATTATTACGCTTCCCTTGAATCAGCGCAAACCGATGAACAGGAATCCGTGGCAGCTAATGTTCAAACGCGCATTATAAAAGAGGGAAGCATTGCCTATATCAAAATTGACCGGTTCCTTTCCGGCAATGAGTACGGGGAAGATAAGAAACAGCTATTTGATTTTTACCATAAGGTCAGGGGATACGACCATATAATATTTGACCTTACGGATAACGGCGGAGGTTCCATGGATTATTTTAATGATCTCATCGCCTCTCCCAACATTGACAGCGCACTGACATGCAACGCCTACGGTCTGATAAAAGGAGGGGAAAACAACCGTATCTTCCTGGATATGGACCAATACCGTCCTGTTTCGGAATTTCCCGACCTGCCCCGCACCAATCAGGAAGATCTGTCCGATACGGACTTCTTTCATGATATCCAATACACCGTGGATCCTGCAGGGGGAGGGAAAATGCTCAGCGGAAAGCTTTGGATGCTTGTCAGTGACACGGTATTTTCCTCATCGGAATATGCTGCCATGTTCTCAAAAGCAACAGGCTTTATGACACTTGTGGGAACGCAGACTGGCGGTGAAGGCATTGGCAGCGATCCTCTGCCCATCATTCTTCCCAACAGCGGCCTGATCGTACAATACGCACCGGTGTACGGTGTAATGCCGGACGGATCAGGGAGCCAGGAATGCAAAACCGCACCGGATATCCGGTCAGCGGACGGTGAGACGGCACTCAATGCCTGTTTAAGGGCAATTGCAGAACAGTGACCGCAGGAGGCGGGGGCGGAAGCTTTAAACACGGCTCAATACAGCTTCATAATGATTAATAAAAAGGTCAATTCGATCACACTCAATAGAATGGAAATACTATTGGCAGCACTGGCCTTCCCCTCATCACCGCCGCACATGCCTGTATAGGCCGGCGCAACTGCGCTGATAGGAGCAAAACTAACCAAAACCAGTGTCCTGCGAATCACGATGTCAAATGGAAGGAGATAATAGCCGGCCAGCGCCGTCACAATCGCCGCCACATGGCGAACTCCGAGGATCCTGCATATATCGCCTATGTAATTCCGCTGAAATTCAAACCTTAAAAGCAGTCCTATCATCAGCATAGCGGTAAACGTATTAGCCGCCGCCATGGGGGCGATCAATGTCAGAACCGGCTTGGGCAGCCTGAACCGGGCTACCGACAGGATAAACATCAGAACATAGGTGATCAACGGCATACTTGAAAGAAGGCGTTTTGCAAATGATCCCACATCAAATCCGTCTCTGTTGTCGGAAAGGTATTCCGATGCAAAGGCATAGGTTGCCCCTGTACACATCACACTGTTTCCCACATCAAACATGCAGGCCGCCACACTTCCCATCGCAGGAAGAAAACTCTGTACAAACGGAAGACAGAACGCTCCTATGTTGTATGCGGGGAGGCACAGTATATGCAGCGCCTTTGCCTCCCTGCTTTTCTTTTTTGTAATAACGATCCCAACAGCGATCATTATGACATTTGCAGCAATCCCCAGGACCGTCAGCGCCAGCATCTCCGCTCCCACCACCTCTATCTTTGAAAAATTAACAATGATGGCACAGGGGAGGGTGACATTTATGAGAATCCGCTTTACGACATCACCCGCATTTTCCGGAAGGATTCCTCCCATATGCAGATATGCGCCGATCAGGATGATCAGCATGAACGAAAAAGCTGTCAGTAAAACCGTAGTCATGATCAATTCTCCTCATTCCAATCACATCTTATATTCCAAGCCAGTCATCCGGTTCCCCGTCATATCTGACAAAGGCAAGCCCCTGATACCGCATATGCGTGATTGAGCATAATATAGCACCTTTTCACATGCCTTGCAAGGTCTTTGTCTCCACTCTGAAATGCCACTTTATGAATCATTCTCTTTATTTTTCATTTGATATATGGAATATCTCTCACGTTATCAAAGGTTCTATTACTATAAATTGATTTTATATAAATGGGTATAGAAAAGCTCCGGAAATATCAATTCCCGGAGTATTTCCTTTTTCCTGTTTGAATTAAGCTCATTCTATATGCCCCCCCCCCCCATCCTCATCATAGTACGTATTCATATCCCACAGAATGTCTGTTATGAAATGCGGTCGGCTGCCTGTACTCCCTGTGGAGCGCAGTTTCCGTACAATACAGCCATGACATCAGAAGCTTGGATAGTACCCATCCCAAACAATTCTTCTATAATTACTGCGATCCGTATCTCCTTCTGTGGAAAAACACAATATCCGTGAATTTGAATCCAGCTTAAGCTGTTCTTTGAGCCATCCCAGACTCTCATTCTGTAGCACTTCTGCCACAAATCCCAATGTGGATGCAAAACTCGAATTCGGATCCCGTCTGTTCCTATCCTAATAATCTTCCCGCTCCCAGTAATAATTTACATTGCCTTTGAAGATCAGGGCAATCTCCACCTTTTTCACCTGTTCCTTTGGCACATTTCCCTTTACCAGATACTCACAGAGCATTTTTGTGGCTAAATAAGCCTGGCGGGTGGGGTCCTTGTACACGATATTGGTAAAAGTCCCATCCTGCAGAGCGGATACGCTCTCATCAAATACATCATTGGCAATGACAGGTATGGTTCCTGACAGCCCGCTTTCCCTAAGCACCTCCGCCAGCACAACACTCCCCCGGGCAAAAACACAGCCGATCAGATCCGGTTTTAATTCCTGTATCCTTTTGAGCAATTCCTCTTTTCCAAGATCCTTTTCAAAATAACCATACAGGTTTTCAGTCTGTATCCCGGCCCCTTCCCTTTGCAAATACTCGTGGAAGCCCTTTGCGATCATATAATGGGCATCATTGTACTGATTTCCGGCCATAAGCAGCACACGACCGCGGCCCCTCAGGATATTACATGCCTGCTCGGCCATAACTCCTCCGGCCACATAGTAATCCGCGACAACCACCCCCACCCTCTGGCACTCCGTATTGTCACCTGTAACAAAAACAACGCTGATTCCCTTTTTCGTCAAACGTTTGATTTCAAGGACCTCATCCTCTCCCTCCGGCGGAATGGAGAGAATGCCGTCCAGCCGTTTTCCATGCTCCAGTTCATCATTAAGCCGGTTAAGAGTCTTGGCCAGCTCCCCGGGCTTAAAAGGCAGCTCCCTGGCCTGGACATTTAGATCTCCCCACTCCCGCATATAACCCATGTATCCCCGCCATATAAAGTTATAGAAATACACGCTGTTTTTGTCCAACTCGGGTAAACATACCGCGATCTGTATCTCCTTGCGCTTTAAGCAGGAAGCCATGGAGTTGATCTTATAACCATTGGCAGCGGCATAGTCAACAATCTTTTTTCTGGTCTGCTCACTGACTCCAGGCTTTCCCGTGATCGCCTTGTGGATTGTGTTTAACGACATGCCAAAGTGCTGGGCTATGTCCTTCATTGTAATCTGAGATTTCATTGCTCCTCTTTCCTGCTTTTTATAGAACGGCACTATATTCCAAAATAGAGAGAAATGCACCCGGACAACTGGGCACATTTCCCTTTTTTCTTATTGTATATAATTTTTCAGAGGTTTTCAATCCCATTTTAAGCAGAAAAGAAAATCCTTCTCCTTATCATTCTCCTTATGCCCCCAGATTAGGCAGTGTCATACTGATCGCAGGAATGAAGGTTACCATCATCAGACAGATGATCATGGTCAGATAAATAGGCAACATCCGTTTGGTCAGCGCTTCAATCTTAATCCCGGAAATACCGGATGCAATAAACAGGGAACTTCCAACCGGCGGGGTTAAAAGACCGATCCCCAAATTCAGGATCATGATGACCCCAAAATGGACGGGGCTGTAACCAATGGACTGTACAATAGGAAGCAGGATAGGCGTCACGATAAGGATCAGGGATCCCATCTCCATTACCATTCCCAGGCCCAGCAGCAGAACATTGATGATCAGCATAATGATCACCGGGTTATCAGTGATGCTGTAGATACTGTTGGTAATGAGCACCGGAACCTTCAAATATGCCATCAGCCATCCGAAGGCCGTTGACATGGAGATCAGGATCATGATCATTGCCAATGTTTTTACAGAATTAAATAACATCCTGGGCAGCTCTTTAATGGAAACCTCCCGGTAGATGGCAAAGGTAACGAAAATACTCCACAGCACTGCCAGGGCCGCGCTTTCCGTAGCCGTGATAAATCCGGTACACACACCGATCACCACGATCACGATGGTCAACAGTCCCCAGAATGCATCCTTAAATGCAAGCCATACCTTTTTGATCTGGAATTTTTCACCGATGGGGTAATTACGTTTTCTAGCCACGTAGTAGCTGTAGACCATCAGACAGCCTGCGAGCAGACAGCCCGGAAGAATACCTGCAAGAAACAGGGCTCCCACGGAAACGCCCCCGGCCGCCAAAGCATAGATGACCATGTTCTGGCTTGGCGGGATCAGGATTCCTTCAACTGAACTGGCCATTACGATGCAGGTTGCAAAGTCCTTTTCATAGCCTTCTTTTTCCATGTTTGGAATCAGGGTAGGCCCAAGGGTTGCCACGCTGGCAGCCGAGGAGCCGGAAACCGCTCCAAACAGCAGGGACGCCACAATGGTCACCATTGCAAGCCCACCATGCATCCAACCAACCATTACCCCGGCCAGACGCAGCAGACGCTTGGATATACCGCCTGCGCTCATGATGTCGCCCATCAGGATAAAGAAGGGAACTGCCAGCAGTGAATAGGTGTTCACTCCCTTTACCATGTTCTGGAGCACCATCTGGACCGGGATGTCAAGATAAATACAAGTCACCATGCTGGCGATGCCGATGGAAAGGGCAATGGGCATCCGCACTGCCATGAGAAAAATAAAAAGTCCTATTAATAACAGTATGGCTATTGTTTCAGATGGCATAATAATGTCCTCCCCCTGTCAATTGTTGCTATAATAAAGGCCAGACCGGAAACCGGGATCACGGCATAGAGGACCGAAGACGGCAGGCCCATGCCGCTCATGATGTTTCTGGAGGTCAGTTCCAGCAGCCCGTAGCTGCCAAACACCATGACGACTCCAAAGATAAATACCAAAAGCAGATCAAGCAGGTCCATAATGGTACGGGTCCTGTCTGAAATAAAATTGTCGATCAAGGTCACCTTTAAATGCAGATCCTCACTGATCGCCACAGCTGAACTCAGCAGGCAAAACCATACCATACAGATAAGGGCCAAGTTTTCCCCCCACGGCGGTGTATGTTTCAGGATATAGCGGCTGGCCGCAACACCTGATACGATAAGGACCTGGCAGGCCAGCAACACGCAGCACACCATGTAGATGCCCCTTCTGACAGTACTGCAAATCTTATCTACCATATCTATTTTTCCCTCCTCACATTTCATTCATGGCCCGGATCTGCTCCACCATGTCCTCAAACCCCACTGCATACTGATCGTACACCGGCTGCACAACCGACTGCCAGGGGCCAAAATCCTCCACTTCGATCACTTCAATGCCCTGGGCTCTCAGCGCCTCGATCTGTTCAGCTTCGTCAGTTGCCACAACCTCCCGGTTATAGTCCTCGGCAGCCTCGGCGGCCTGCCTGATAATATCCTGGTCCCCGGCACTGAGTTTGTTAAAACGGTACCCGCTCATAATGATGACGCCGGGAGTGTATGTATGGTTGTCCAGAATGACATGGGGAGCGATCTCACCAAAGCTGTTGCTGATATATCCGGATAAAGGCTGGTCCGCCCCGTCCACCACGCCGGTTTGAAGGGAGGTATACAGCTCACTCATGGAAATAGGAGTTGGTGACGCCCCGAAACAACTCACCGTATCCAAAAGGATGGAAGTCTCAGCCACACGTATCTTTGTTCCCTTTAGATCATCAGGCTTCTCAATGGGTTTTTTAGCAAAAAAGTTTCTGGCGCCCTCATCCACATAGGCCAGTCCCACCATGTCCGTCTCCGCCTCCCAAAGGCTGTCTAAAATATCACGGCCCAGATCGCTTTTCAGCACATTCCACAGATGGTCACGGCCCTCAAACAAATAGGGAAGTCCAAAGATCCCCATCTTATCCGCCCCAAAGTCTCCCATGGTCAGGGTATTTCCCCGGAAAATGTCCAGGGCTCCCATTTGTACGGCCTGAAGCTCTGTCCGCTCATCCCCCAGCTGACCGCCTGCATAGATTTCCACTATGATCCGGCCGTTGGACAGTTCCTTTACCTGGTCCGCAAAGTAGTGCAGCACCTGGGTATTGATATTATCCTCCGGATTCACCTCCCCGGCCTTTAACACGATCTCGGCCCTCTTTTTGTCCTCCTGTTCCTGGCTGTCCTCCTGGGAGCTGCCCGCACAGCCTGCCAGGCATACAACAGATAAAACCATCAGGAATCCCAGGATCCTATTCCGTCCTCTCATCGCCTACCTCCATTTTTTACCAAACCATCGTTTCTCATTCTATAAAGTCTTGATCCAGTGTCTTCACCTTGTGAGCCACACAGTTGTCTTTAATCAGATCCCAGTCAAGTTCTGCGCCTATTCCCGGCTCCTTGGGAACGTAGATCCGTCCATCCTTAATGGGAAGGTCCCCTTTCATGGGGAAACGGAAACTGTCTTCCGGTACAAAATACTCAAAGTATTTACAATTGCGGATCGCACAGGAAACATGAAGGTTAACCAGGTCCATGTAGTTCATGGTCGTGGTATGTATCTCACAGTTCAAGCCAAAGGCATCCGCCATATGGGCAATTTTTAATGTTCCCGTGATACCGCACTTCCATGAAACATCGGCCCGTACAATATCAGCCGCATTCTGGGCAATGGACTGGGCCACGCCCCAATGGGCTCCTCTGGTGGTCTCGGTGGCAGCAATGGGGATATCCAGGGTCTGACACAGCTTCTGATATTTATACAGCTCAAAATCCCTGAAAGGCTCCTCAAACCAGATATAGTTTAGTTTCTCAAGCTGGCGCCCCACCCTGATCGCCTCATCCAACGTGTATTCTCCCACCGGATCACTCATCAGGCCCATGTCGTCCCCAACTGCCTCCCTCAGCTTCCGGTGGATCTCCATGTCCTTTTCAACAGGACCTGAGGGGTGGACTTTGTAGCAGTTGATGCCCATTGACCGGTAGTGCAATGCCTCGTCTATGTAGACCTTGGGGTCATCATAAAACAGGCTGCTGGCATAAACAGGAAGGCTCTCCCTGTAACCTCCTATATATTTATATAAGGGCAGACCCGCCTTTTTTGCACATATGTCCCACAGGGCCACGTCAACCGGCCCAGGAAGGAACACAGGATAAAAGGCCTCATGACGGTCCAGGTTCCAAAAATCGTAGAAAATAGCCTCGCGGTCGTGGGGATCGCGCCCTAAAACAAGAGGCGCGGCTGTTTCCTGGAGATACCCCTCCGTCACCTGGCCGGAGCGGGCCGCCATTGCTGTGGCAATACCCTCAGTCCCGTCATCACACGTCAGTTTCAGCACAACCACATCCCAGGGCATGGCGCTGCCTCCCTGACGCTTCTCATCAAACAGGCACTGATCCCGGCGTACCCACCATGTTTCAAATTTGGTAACCTTCATAAATGCTCCTCTCTCCTTCTCATTCCAGGGCGGCATTTCCCTGTTGTTTGTCCCATCCAAAAAATCGTTTCACATTCCTGTAGCACACGTCCTCAATAACTTCTTTTAAGTATTTCTCATCCGAAAAATATTCCCCCCGCTCTACCAGCTCCCCTAAATAGCTGCACAGCCCTCTCCTGTAAAGCTCGTGCCTGGGATAACTGAGGAAACTTCTGGAATCCGTGAGCATCCCCACTGACAGGCTGACCGCGTACAGGTTTCCGGCCGCATGAAACTGGCGTTCAATACCATACGGCTGGTCATTAAACCACCAGGGCGCTCCCAGCTGTACCTTTCCTCTAAAACTGCCATCGCAGAAACCGGCGGCCAGAACAGCAAAGGTTTCCAGTTTGGAAGGATCCAGGGGATAGAGAATGGTCTTTGGAAGCTCCCCTAACTCGGTCAGGCGGTTCAGCAGCGCTCCCACGGACTGAATAGCCGTGGAGTCATCGGTACAATCAAATCCTGTGGAGCGTCCGATTTCCCTCACCTTCCTGTGGTTGGCATCCTGATACGTGCCAATATGAAGCTGCATAACAAAACCGTATTTGTTGTAAAGCTTTCCCATCTCCACCATAAAAGCAGATTTAAAACGATTTTGTTCTTTCCTGGTCAAAGCCTCACCCTTGGCGGCTTTCCGGTAAACCTCCTCCACCTGACTTACCGTATACTCCTCCCAAGTAAAATCCTCGATCCCATCATCGCTGACCGTTGTCCCAAAATCCCGGAAAAAGGACAGACGTTTTTCCAAAGCAGCAATCATATCCGTAAAACCGTGGATTTCCAGTCCCGCTGCCCCTGACAGCTGCTTTTGATATTCGGGAAAAACGGGATTCTCACAGTAAAACGCCTTGTCCGGACGGAAGGCCGTAATGATCTTTGGCCCTGTACATCCTTCCTCCCTTAGCTTAAAGTGGTATTCCAAGGTATCCACCGGGTCCTCCGTGGTGCTGACAAGCTCCACATGTGAGCGCTCCATGCACCATCTTGGGGTCATGTGGTTTTCCCTGATAAAATCCTTTGTCCTCTTATAGATGTCCCGGGCGTTGTCTAAACTCAGGGGCTCATCTATGTCAAAGTACCGCTTTAATTCCAGGGCACACCAGATGTAAAGAGGGTTTCCCATAAGCCTGGGGAGGATCTCCGCGAATTTCATATATTTTTCATAATAAGACGCTCCGCCGGTCACATAATACTCATCAATCCCAAATGTCCGCATAGCCCTCCATTTATAGTGGTCATGGGCCAGCCACATCTCGCCTATATCCTCAAATTCCTTATTTTCATATATCTCCTGCACCGCCAAGTGGCAGTGGTAGTCCACGATCGGAAGCGTCTCTGCATAAGTATGGTACAGATAGCTGCCTGTTTTATTTTTCAGAAACAGTTCCTCAGAAAAACAATGGTCCATAGTTTGCTCCTTCCTTCTTTTTAAAAACCAATAAGGGCTCCGCCGTCCACCGGAAGACATGTTCCCGAGACATAGCCGGCCGCATCGCTTGCCAAGAACACGGCAGCCATCCCAATGTCTGTTGGATCGCCGATCCGCTTCATGGGAATCCTTCCTATAATTTTGTTCCTCCTGGCCTCGTCATTGTCAGTAGCCTGGTGGTACATAGGTGTTTCAATCCAACCGGGAGCGATTGCATTGACCCGCACGCCGTAAGCGCCGCCTTCAGCGGCCAACGTGTGCACCAGCCCCAGATAACCTGCCTTTGCCGTGGAATATCCCGCCACCTGGGGCTGGCCAATGTAACTGGTCATACTGGCCTGGAAAATAATGCTCCCTTTTCCCTGCTCCTTCATATGGCCGAAGAATGCTTTTGTCAGGGCGAAGGCCCCTACCAAATGGACATCCAGCACGCGTTTGTAGTCCTCCACAGTCATGTCCTCAATAAATTTCTTACAATGATTCCCTGCATTGTTTACCAGGATGGTGACTGGTCCCATTTCCCGGATGATCTGGTCTGCCAGTTCCGGGGCATGGCCCGTATCCGTTATATCATGGTGGTAAAACACGGCTTTTTCTCCCATTTCCTTTAAGGCGGACTGTCCTTCTTCCTTGGTCCTGCGGCTTAATACCGCCACCCTGGCACCCGCCTTTACCATACACTCAGCAATGGCAAGGCCTAATCCTGTGGTCCCTCCGGTTATTACCGCAGTGCGGCCTTCCAATGAAAATACATGTTCTGTCATCTCTCTCACCTCCCGCATGGTCTGATCACTTCTTTTTCCTGATATTTATAGGGGATGAAGTATTCCTTGTGTCCCAGTGCTTCACTTTTTGACTTATGCCCCGATGCAACTCCTGTAACAAGCTGCCTTAAATGCCCGGTCAGTGTTTCCATGGTACATGTCCCATCTAAAACCGGGCCTGCGTCAAAGTCCATGTCGCCCTCCATGCGCCGGTAAGTGTCTGAATTTCCCGTAAGCTTTATACACGGGGCCACGGCAGAGCCAATTACATTCCCCCTGCCCGTCACCAGGAGCACCAGGTGGCACCCGCAGGAGATCAGGTCCATCAGACCCTCGCTGTCATTGGGATTCGTGATCCCAAACTGCATCCAGTGAGGATCCGGGGTGGAGTCTAACAGCCAGAGTCCCGGCCTGGGAGGACATCCTCCCACCTTCAGCACTCCCTGGATAGGCCTGCTTCCGCTTTTGGCCACAGCTCCCATGCTCTTCTCCTCAATGGTAGACAGGCCGCCCATAAAATTTCCGGGGCTTACGGAATACTGACGGACGGACCGGCAGTATTCCAGCGCCTTGTCATAGGTGGCTGCCAGATCCTCTGCAGCCTCCCTCCCTGCCGCCCGGCCAACCAATATATGTTTAAGGCCCACCGCCTCCACGATCTCCTCAAAGACGGCCGTTCCTCCAGCATCCACCAGTTGGTCAAACAGCCTTCCAACCACTACATTTCCAGCCAGGCCGCTTGTGAAATCACTTCCGCCGCATTCAGCCCCAATGACCAGATCACCAAACCTCATAGGTTTTCTGGGAGTGTTCTCCATGGCCTTTTTCATATGTTTTACCAGTGCAAGGCCCTGGTCTATGGAGTTTTTTGTACCACCCTGGTTCTGAATAAACATCCAGGCAGCCTCCTTTTCTTCCTTTGCTGCAATGTCCGCCAGCCACTGAGGCTGTACGTACTCACACCCCAGGCCTACGGCCAGTACCCCGCCGATGTTAGGATGACGGATCAGGGAAATGAGAAGGCGCACTGCGTACTCATTGTCAGTGCATCCTGAAAAACCCACCACCTCCGTCTCACTGTCATCTGCAAGCCTCACGATCTCTTTTGCCACAAAGGCTGAACATTCCACCGTGTAGATCACAAGAATTTTGTTGCGGATCCCTGCGGAACCGTTGGCGCGGACATATCCCATCCAGGTTTTATCTGCCATATCATGGCCTCCTACTCATACTTGATATCCTTAGGCGCCCCTGTGCGGACGTCCAAATGGCTGGAGCGTTCATCATATACACTGTGCATGTTATGCAGGTGGACCCATTTCCCCTGGCCGATGTCAGCCCCTGCCCTTCCGATACATACACCGTATTTAATGACCTCCTCTTCTGGGCCAATCGCCTTCAGGGATATTTTATGGCCCCGGGGGATCTCCTCTGTACACATTGTCCCGGGATCCGCTGCCTCACCCAGGATCCTGACCGGACCGGGCTTTAAGGTTTCCAGCGCTGTTGCCACATTATCCCTTGCATCAATCTTAAATGCACTCTGCATCATAAGCATCTCTCCATTCCTACAGGATGCCGTACTTCTCAAAAGCAGCTGTAGCTGTCATTCCGCTCTCAATGGCCTTACGTACCACCTTTTCACCGGCAGCCTTTTCCAGGGCTTTTTCGATCACCTCATCAGCCACCTGTTTAGGAATGATAAGTACCCCGTCAACATCACCGAAGATCAGGTCGCCGTCATGGATTGTCACCTGGCCTATCTCAATGTCACAGCGGTAATCCACCACCTGGGTGCGGACGCTGGAATCCTGGGCATAACAGCCGCAGGAAAACACGGGCCAATCCTGTGACAGTACCTGAGGCGTATCCCTATGCCAGCCATTGACCACTGCTCCCACTGCCTTTCTGCACCTGGCTGTGGCAGTGAGCAATTCCCCCCAGTATGCACAGCGTTTACTGCCGCCCGCGGCAATATAGATCTCATTTTCCTCAAGCTGATCCAGCGCCTCGGTCAGAAAACCGAACGGCTTTTTCTGGGGACCATACACATCGATCATCAAAACCGTCATTGCTTTTCCCGCAACCTTCATATCTTCCCTCAAAGGACGTATATCCTGGGGAAGGAACTGGTGGTAATACCCCATATTATCCAGGATATCACCTACCACCGGTGTATAAAGTTTTTCCTTCATCAGCGCGAATTTCTCGCTCTCGTTATTCCATAGTTTCATTGTTTTACTCCTCTTTTCCCTTTTTTCTAATCGGACGATTATCAGAACCCAAACGCCAGCGCCCCGCCGTCAACTGCGAAATCCTGCCCTGTAATATATCCGGCGCTATCCGATACCAGATACTTTGCCATCTCCGCAATGTCCCTTGTGTCTCCGAATTTATGCACCGGCATCCTGGAAAGGATTTTTGCCTTGCGTTCCGCATCCATCACCTGCTGGCTCATCTTGGACGGAAACCAGCCGGGGGCAATGGAATTGACGTTGATATTATCACCGGACCACTCCACGGCCAGGCCCCTGGTCATGGACAACACCGCTCCCTTGCTGGTGCAGTATGGAACCACCTCAGAAAATCCCAGATGTGCTGCCATGGAGGTAATGTTCACAATCCTGCCCCTTCCAGCCGACTTCTTTAAGTAAGGGTAACATAGGCACGACAACTTGAAGATGCTGCTTACATTTACCTTCATGATACGTTCAAAATCGCTGTCATCGAAGTTCTCTGCCCTGCACTTCACAGTGATTCCTGCATTGTTAATAAGGAAATCGATTCCCTTATTTTCCCCAATTTTTTTTATCAGACTTTCCATCTCACCATAATCGCTGACATCAGCTGCCACATGAATGACACCCTCATGGCTTTTTTCTGCATCCTTTGGCTGTCCTGTCCTACTTACGGCATATACGGTTGCACCCGCCTCAGCCAGCGTGTTTGCAATTGTAAAGCCGATTCCGCTGGAGCCGCCTGTTACGATTCCCGATCTGCCTGTTAAATCCATATGTATGTTACCTCCGATTGTTTATATTATGTGAAACGTTTCCCCTCTTATGGTTTTCATAATACTACTGAACCTGACGAATGTCAAGATTCTTTCGCAAATTACTTGAAATACAAAAAAGGGGGCTGTCGGGAAATGGATCGTTCCGAACAGGGACTTTGTCCATTCCTTCAATCACAAACATCCGGGCATTTCCGAGATTGTATTTGGGGCCATATCCGTTTTCAAGCAAAAATGTATTATACTTTGTGTAAAGAGCATCGATCGTGTCCAGCAGACCGGCAAGATGATAATTGAGACTGCCCCGCCAAACGAACGTATATCTGTTCGTGTTTGCTTCAATCTTTGTTCCATCGATGTAAAGCTCTTTCAGCGAGATAAGGCCTTCCTTTTCCAGACGGCGCATGAACTGGTAATTCAGTTCATCCAGGACTTCTCCCGTTCAGTTTTTTTCCTTTAAAAAAACATCTCTCCGGGGCTTCTGCCCTTTGGTCAGCCAGATAAAGGCGAGATCTCTAAAAGTCATTGAAGAAAACAGGACACGGAAACTGCAGAAGAACCTGATGCAGATTGCACAGGGAGAAGACATCGGATTCGTTTATGGGAAAGGTAAGCATAAACCGGAGATCCAGAAGCTTTACAAGGAACCGGAAGAGTGCGGGACTCGTCTGATGGAGTATAAGGAATGCTTTGAGATCATGGGGAAAGGCCGCAGCAGCTATTCCAAAACAGACATGGAAGCAACCTTCATGCGGACAAGAGTCCCATACAAATATCCAGAGTGAAGAAGATATTCTGAAACGTCATCCCCGTTCGGTCCAGACAGAGGGACATTTTGGAGATATCAAGGAGAATGAAAACTTCCGGCGTTTTAACTACCGATCAGAGGAAAAAGTATATAAAGAGTTCATGTTGTATGCGATAGGCAGGAATATGATGAAATACCACCGATTTTTACACCATGAAATCGAAAAATATGAAGGGAAAAAGGAAGAGACAGTCCCGTAGAGAATTTTGCCTTAGAAAAGGCCCGAATTCTCTGGGATTGTCTCTTTCCGTCATGTTAGGGGTTAAAAGTCGGTATTAACCGATACCCCC